>CALDSS010000128.1 GCA_937924495.1 uncultured Saprospiraceae bacterium | reverse complement strand
GAAGTTGTTTAAAAACTCATTGATTGGCTACAAGCGGCAAATTTAATCCTGAATTACGTTAAAAATCCTCGTTGATGCTAAGGCATCAACTGTGGTTTTTGCCTTATTCAGAATAAAATTTTCTCACTTTCGCGAAATCATGAATTCTTAAACAACTTCTTTATTCTGAAATTAATTGCAAACAAATTATTTCAGAATAAACTCTAAAAGACTATTGAAAAAGTAAGTCAATTTTCACTGGAAAGTGATCGCTAAATCCTCCATAATAGTTGGGTCCTCCATAAGTTCGATTCGGAACTTTTCCTTTTTTAGGATCATCATAAGTCATCCAGTCTTCTTTGAAAATAACGGGATCATGAGCGAAAATGTCATCCATTTTCGTTGACATGTTTGTTGAGACTATGATTTGATCCAACATATTCCAATTTCCACGATAGTTGTAACTCCCCTCCCCTTTTTCCATTTTATCGAAAAATAAATTTTTCAAATCTCCCCTTTCTGAAAACGATTTTGCACCTAATACTTCTTGGATGCTTTTATTGTTCGGCTCATCGTTGAAATCACCCATGATAACAACGTTGGGAGTTACTTTCATAAGTGAATCCACTGCCTTACGAACATGACCTGCCACAAACGTTCTTTTGGGCTCACTTGCCTCTAACCCACCTCTTCTGGATGGCCAATGATTAACCAAAAAGTGAATTTTTCTTCCAAAGGCCTGGGCCTTTACAATTAATAAATCACGAGAAGTATAGTCTTCGACAATATCCTTTGGAAACTCAAATCGAACAATTGACTTATCTAAAATCCATACTTTTTTAGATTGAATTAGGATGGCATTATCAATTCCTCGTCTGTCTGGTGATTCAAAATGGACAAATTCGTATTCGTATTTTTTTAGTCTTGAATTATTTACTAAATCTCTCAACACAGCTGCATTTTCAACTTCACAAAGACCAACGATTTCCGGCGCTCCCATTTCTTCAATAACTCTTGAGATTTGATCAATTTTTTTTAGATATCGCTCTTTGTCCCATTTCTGACGCCCCTCTGGCAACCAATCCTCATCAAGTTTGTCGATATCGTCTTTGGTGTCAAAAAGATTTTCAACGTTATAAAATCCAACACTGATTTCAGGTTTTCCAAGAGGAATGTCAGTAACAGTTTTAGGCTCAGGAATAGCAACTTTAGCAACTTCTTTTTTGGTTTTACAACCCAAAACAAGAATTATCAATATTAAACAAGCAAGAAAATTTCGCATTGATATTTTTTTAGCAAAGAAAGTCTAATTTTGATTTTAAATTCAATTTCATGAAAACAGTTTTTGTAATTCGTCACGCCAAATCAAGTTGGGATTTTCCAGAATTGACTGATTCTGAAAGACCACTAAACAAAAGAGGAAGAAGAGATGCGCCTTTTATGGCCAACATGCTTTATGAGCAAGGTGTGAAAGTGGATAAAATAGTATCAAGCCCTGCACTACGAGCTTTGACTACAGCCATTCATTTTTCAAAAGTATATGAAATCGAAAAGGAAGACATTCTGGTTAATCCAGAAATATATGAAGCTTACACAGGTACTATTTTAAGGCTTTTTCAGGAATTTGATAATGACTGGAACACCGTTTTTATTTTTGGACATAATCCCGCCTTTACGGATGTTTTAAACCATTTTACTGAAAATTATATAGGCAATCTTCCTACGTGCGGAATTGGAAAAATCGTTTCGCCTGTCAATGATTGGAAGGAATTCTCACCAGATACTGCCAATTTACAAATCACTTTTTTCCCCAAGCAATTTTTGAAATAATTGGCAAAACTGAGAAATATAATTAGCTCAATTTTATTGAAAGGATGGCATCTGGTTCATTTTTTTCCTAAACGTTTTATTCGCATTCTAAATCATTTCCCTTTTGGGATAAAACAACTTTCAAAAGAATTTAAATTTAGAAATCTATCGTTCTGGTTTATTGAGTTGACATTGTTGATTTTGGACGCCTTGGGAATTGGGGAGCTCTACGAAACAGTTCAAGACTTCTTAAAATGGCATATCCGTCCTCTCAATCAATTAGAGCAAAATTTAGCATTAAAATACTTTGGCAACCAGCTGAATATAAATAGAATACGAATAGACACAAAAGCAAATATTGGACCTCGACAACAAAGGTTTGCTTATGTGAGCTTCTACACTATCAACAGTTGGAATCCCCTTCCGGCCGATGTGTTTTTGCATGAATTAGTGCATATTTGGCAATATGAAAAGAGCGGTATCATCTACATGTCCAGAGCTTTATTGGCTCAACATGGCAAACGCGGATACAATTATGGCGGTGTGAAAATGTTGAAAAAACTTAAACAAAGAGGTTGGACACTTGAAAAATTCAATCCAGAACATCAAGCAGAAATCGTACAAGACCATTTTAGAATTAAAAATGGATACCAACCACTTTGGGGTGAGGCCTGCGAAGAAGATATTGAAATTTACGACTGGTTTGTAGCTTCATTAAAAAAGTGAAGCAACCACCTCCCTCTTGGCGGCTGCACACTTTTTGACTCAAAGACGATAGGTCTTTGAAGAGATTACTATATTTTAATGTTGGACTATAAATTTCATTACAAAATCTGAGTTCAAATTATTTCTTAATAAGTATATACCATCAGGCAATTCTGATACCAAAATTTCAACTTTCTCGAAAGAAAAATCAGGAATCTGTTCCATCATTAAATTTCCGTGCGTATTGTAAATCATAAATTTTGAGGACCTAAAACTTTCTTTAAGATTGGAAACAAATAGTATTTTATTTGCGGGGTTGGGATAGATTAGTAGCGCTGCATCTGATTCAGAAAACTCATTTTCAATCTGTTGTATTGGTGAAAAAATATTAGCACCAAATGAATTGTAATGACGAACTTTATAGTAAACCATTCCTTCATTCACTTCATAATCTGCAAACAAATAATTTCCTCTATCCAAATCATCATTTCCGTTAATGGTCGTAATTCTTTCAAATGAAAGTCCATCAAGAGATTTTTCAATATCGAAAAAAGTTCCTTCATCTTTGGTTGATGTATTCCAACTTATTTTGGTGTAAACATTCTCAATTGTTTCCAAGTCAAAATCAATAAACTTACCCAATGGCGTTGGGCAACTCAACACTTCTAAATTAAATAGATCAGTTGAACTACAACCAAAACGGGTGACCGTCAACTCAATTGTCTTCGTGCCTATAGTTGACCATGAAACCCCGTTTATGACTCGACCACTTGACGATGAAGGAGTCGCACCTCCTGAAAATTTCCAACTATAGGTGGCCCCAGCTCCAGCAGTCTCGGCTGTAAAAGTGGTTGGTTCACTTTCGCAAACAGAAGTTGGCGGGTTGGAGATGTTAGCAGTTGGAGACGAAACTATTTCTTTTTTCACTGTATTTGTTTCTCCTGGATAATCTAAACACCCTGCTCTTCGAGCACATCTTATATAATAGGTCGTTGCTACTATTGGTGCAGGATCATAAGAAGGTGAATTAGAGTTTGGAATTTGCGTCCAATTGGGGTCGCCAGGGCCAGCATAGATTGGCGTATTGCTACTTAACCACAAATATTCCAACACACCAATTCCACCTGACGGTAAATTAGAACTTGTTATTTCTGAAGGGTCTAAATTAGAGCCGCAAAGTTCCTCATTTCCTATGATGGTTCCTCCATTTACAACATTATCACATTCTGAATAAATACCTGCATCAAAGGAACGGTCATCATTTTGATTAGCCACTACAGAAAAGAAATTTGTGAGACCATTTTCATCTGCATCACTGTCGAGATTGTCATTTCCTACATTCTGTTCAGTAAAAATATATCCTGCTAACAAACTAATTGAACTAAATTCGATATAGTAATTTCCGGGTTGAACATTAGTAAATAAATAGCGACCGGAGACATCTGTAGTTCGAGTCAAAACTGTATTTCCTGAAGCAGCATCTTTTAATAAGACAGTTATACCAGGAACTCCAGTTTCTATTGAGTTCTGAATTCCATCCCTATTGGTGTCAAACCATACATAATCTCCAATATCAATTGAGATGTTTTCCCTTTTGTAACCTGCATCAAAAGTCTGTAAATCGCTATTTCCTAACATGATATTTGTAATCATTCGAGAGACTGGATCAACATCACTATCACTATTGTCATCGACACCAACGTCAGCATCCGTTAAGGCAAAATTTGTGGGTTCAGAGAATGTCAATTTATAATCGCCGGCAAACAATCCATCAAAATGATACAAACCTGTAGCGTCAGTAATTATCGTAATATTGACTGGTTGTCCATTATTATTAGTTCCGGATAGCGTTACGGAAATGCCTGCAAAACCATTTTCTGAAATATCTTGAATTCCATTCGAGTTATCATCTAACCAAACATAACCTTCAATTTTAGAAGGGTTGTCAAGTCTGGTAGATGAATTACATTGACATCCATTTTCATCAGTCACTGTCAAGGAGTACGTTCCAGCCTCTAGGTTTGAAATTTCTGAGTTGTTAGAATTATTTGACCAACTATAGGTTAAGTTTCCTGTACCTCCTGAAGCATTAGCCTCTAATATTCCTTCTAAACCGTTAAAGGTTGAAATGAATGCAATAGTATTGATATCACAAGAAACGGCCGATGGCTCTGTAATATTTGTAGTTGCCGAAAATTGACAACCTAATTCATCCGTTGCAGTCACTGTGTAGCTTCCTTGTTGCAAATTTTGAATACTTGAATTGGACATACCATTGTTCCAAGAATAGCTTATTGTGCCAACGCCTCCTGAGGTAGTCATTTCAGCTTGACCATTCGTCATTCCAAAACATCGAATATCTTGTTTTAAAATATTGCCTGACAGATTTGACAAATTTGAAATCTCAATTTGTCTAATTTCTTCACAGCCGTTTTGATCAACTACAGAAACAGCGTAATTGCCGTTCGCTAAATTTGAAATAGTATCATTTTGACTTGGAATACTCCAGTTGATAGCATACGGTGGTGCACCATTTGAAATTTCAATCCATGCCGATCCATTGGATTCACCAATACAATTATTATCTGTTTTGAAAATATTTAGCTCAATCGGGGTGATATTACTAATATCAATACTTTCTATTCTTTCACAGCCATCGCTATCCATGACTGTGACCATGTAATTACCAGCAGTTAAATTTCTGATGGTATCGTTTTGACTTTGGTTACTCCATTGATAAGAATAAGGAGGAAGCCCACCACTTGGTACAACCCATGCAGAACCCAATTCTCCAGCCATACAACTCAAATCTTCTTTTTGGATAGAAACGGAAAAATTTGAATTATTTAAAATTGAAAATGCGGATGTAATAGAACAACCATTTTGATCCGTGACCGTAACTTCATAGGCTCTTTCAATCAAGTCTATAGCTGTTTGCGTATTTTGCATTTGAGCATCATTCCATTGGTAGGAATATGTGCCCGTTCCACCTGAAGCTATAGCAGTTGCTGACCCTAGAATGGAAGTACACCCTCCATTAATTGTCTGAACGTTTAATGTCAGCGGGGATGGATTTATTAAAGTACCTGACTGAACCAGCTCGCACCCATCAGCATCTGAAATCGTCACGAAATAATTTCCTGCCGCAACTCCATTGAGTTCATTTCCAACAGTATTATTACTGTCACTCCATTGGTAGAAATAATTGCCAGCGCCACCTGTTGCAATCACACTGAGTTGTCCATCTGAAGAATCATTACACAATGGATTATCTGATTGGATTGTAGCTAAAATTACGTCATTTATTTGAACTTCTACACTACCATTACCAACGCAGCCCAAACTATCAGTAACTGTAACATTGTAAGTGTTTGATGTCAAATTTCTGATGGTATCTGAAGTAGATACGTTGGCATCATCCCATAAGTAGGAAACTGCACCATTGGCACCAGCCGTTACGGTCGCAAAGGCAGTACCGCCATTTGTGAAATTACAATTCTCTGTCGTAAACCCAGTAGCAACTTGAATTTCAGGAGGCTGTGTTACTTCAATATTTTCAACGACATCGCATCCAAAAATATCAGAAATAGTTACCGAATAGTTTCCAGCGGATAGATTTCTCTGAATCGGTAATCCAAAAAGTCCACCAGACCATCTGAAATCTAAAATTCCTGTACTTGCTGAAATTAACAACTCAACATTGCCATCAGAACCCCCAAAACAAGTTACATTTTTTATTAAAACGGAATCAATTGAAGGGCCTTGATTGACTTCTATAGAAACTATATTTGATTTTCCAACAAAATCTTGGCATCCTTCTCTTCGAGCACACCGTATATAAAAAGTAGTGGTTGACAGTATTGGTGGATCATAAGATTCGTTATTTGAATTAGGAATTTCGATCCAATCAGGATTGTTGATATCAAATGGAACTCCAGTTGTATTTTGAAACCATCGATATTCTAAATTTCCAAATCCACCATTTGGGCTTGTGGAACTTACGATTGGATCAGGGTTAAATAAGGTATCGCAGATGTTTTGGTCAACGCCTATTGTTCCACCGTTCGTCACATTATCACAACACTCAATAGATTTCGTCACAAAATTAGACTCCCCTGTATATTCATCACAACCAGACCGACGAGCGCAACGCATGTAGTGCGTTTCGACGGTAATTGGCCCAGGATCATAATCCGAAGTATTTGAATTAGGAATTGGAATCCAAGTCGTAACAGGAGCATTCGGATCTTCTTCTGTATAGATCCATAAATATTCCAAATCGCCTGAACCACCAGAAGGTAAGGTTACGTTAGTGATTGGAGTTGGATCAAATTCAGGATCAGGGCACCCCGTTTCGGAACCTTGAATAAATCCTCCAGAAGTGACATTGTCGCACATCTGTATTGGAATACCTTTAATGAGAATAAGGGAATTCGAGTAAGAATTAAAATGCAGCAGGAGACCGAAAAATGCAGTCAACCTAATAATTCGGTTTGGGAATGTAAGTTTTTTCATTTAGAACCTTTTGTGTAAATCCGATTAATCCATTGCATATTTGGATTCAGGAAAGGTTCTTAAGAGAGGGACTCCAAAAACTATACCGAATGAAATCTTTAGAGACTTTTTACCGAAAAAAAAGTTAGATCCATTTACTTTTCAATGGCAAAGGTAAAATCAGAGGATTGAATTCTGATTGTTTCGCCATTTTGTGAAATAGCATCGCAAGAAAAATTACCACTGAATTTTATAGTTGGATTGCCGTTGTTATTTTGTTCGTAATTTTCAAAATTTACAATCTGAAACGTAGAGCTAACTTGTGGAAAATCTTTTGAGCTAAAAATCTCACCATTCTCATCAGTATATTCGATTACAACTGATTCTAATTGATCTTCATTTTGGACTTCCAAAAAAAGTTCATTTTCGTAATGAAATTTGGCTGTACAAAAATTTGGTGACGGATTCGTTGTGTTTGAACCTTGAATGGAAAGACAAGTAGAAACTGGTGGACAATTTGAATTAATTGGAAAAACATCTACACAAATTTCTGAAGGCAAATCATCTGAATGAATGCACAAAAAAGGAAAGACCGTATTGTCACTCCAAATTAGATTACTCGCAAAACTTTGAGAATTAACTCCTAAAACAAAAAAATTATGATACAATTCCCCAGACATGGAGTCTATTTGAGAAAGCATAATTATTGAATAATCTTCACACCCAGAAATTGCAGGAGATGGATTTTGTTGTAAATTAATTTCTCTTTCTTGAATATTTTCGCATCCAGCTCCATCTATGGTTTTTAATCTCACATTTTGGATGCTTCCAAAGTCAAAATCTTTTTCAACTACTTCTCCTTGTAAAATTGAATTGTCTTCAAATTCCCAGAAATATTCAATTTCCCCTACTCCAGTTGCTTCTGCAGCTAATGTGGTTTTTACTCTTGGTTGAACAGTGGGAACTGATTCCAAATAATTTATCGTTCCCTCTTGAAATAAGCGCTCTACATCATTTGATCGAAAAGTCATTTTCAAGGATGGCTGACAATTGACATCGCAATTCTCTTCTTTTAATTCTCCGAAAAATTCACTGTGGTTATCAAAATTTTCTTTTCCAGTAAACTGAAAATAATTATTATTACCTGCGACTAATTCAAGGTTTTGACCACCGACATTTAAGGGAACTCTAAAAACTGGTGAACCGATAAAATCAGGCTCGACTTCCAATTTTTGACAACTGAAAAAAGAAAAAAGAATAATATAAATCGAAATGAGCTTTTTCATGAATTAGAATAATCGATATTTAATAAATCCTTCCATCATCTTCAAATCCTTTTTGATTCCATCATCTTTCTGGAAATAGTTTTTCTTAAAATACTTCCCAGAAAGTCCATAAGAAATGTTTCTCCAATTTCTTTCAAAACAAAGATTAAAAGACCAATTCCAGTTTGGCAATTCAGAATTTGTAATTTGCCCTTTTTCGGTATTAATTCTTGACAAAGCCAAATTGTTTTCAAAAACTTCCTTCACTCCAAAAACTCCAACTAGGTAATTTGCAGAAGCTCCTAAATTGATTTGATTTCTTCCTTTGGAATAACCAAAAGATAACGGAACTTCCAAAACTCCAAATGAGTTTGGAGTCAATTCATTAATAATCGTAGTGCTTCCGAAGCCATAAGATTTTTGAGAAGTGTTTTGAATTGGTTCGAACTCGCCTCTAAGGTGTATATAATTTACACCCGAAGATAGAGATAATCGCTGATTAATATGTTTTGTTATAAAAATTCCGGTTCCTAAAATATTAGATCCAAAATCATTGGACGAAAGTCCTCCTTTTAAAATCAAACCAATGTTTATGGGTCGGTTTGAGAAACGCTTAATGGGAGAAATGGAAGGTAATTCAGAAGTCCCCGAACTATTTAATTCAAAAAGTTTTTGTTCAATAGTCTCTAAATCAGTTAGAGAGTATGGTTTTTTATAATCAGAAGTGGCAGGAGTAATTTCCTTTTCGACAATTTCTACGGGAATAAAATTTGAATTTTTGGTATCGAACTCTACGATAATATTTTCCATTTCCCTTTCACCTATCGCAATAGAATTTTTTGAGTGAATTGAAATTGGAACAGAAACAATTTCCTCCTCAATAGGAATTGTTGAAACTGAGTTTATAGGAACTTCTTTTGAAACACTTTGAATTGCATCTTCCGCAGGGGCTTCACTTTCTTCTTGTTGCGTCTGGCTAATTTCATTTACTGAAACCTGTTCCAAGTCAAAAAGGTAAAAGGAAGAAAACGATATAGCTAAAAGAGCAACTACGCCACTTGTCCACCAAAAATAAAATGGTCTTTTATTATCCTTATCTTTTTTATCCAATTCACCAGAAATCGTTTCCCATGCCGCTTCATCGAACGGAAATTCTTGGGAATCCAGTTTATTTTTAAAAAAGCTATCGAGCCTGTTTCTCATGGCTAAAACTTTTTTTTGAGTTAATTCTTTCTTTTATCATTACAGAAAGTCGTTTGCGGGCATCATTCAAATGCCATTTAGATGTCCCTTCGCTTATCGAGAGTTTCCTTCCTATTTCCTTATGAGAAAATCCATCTATTGCAAAAAGATTAAAAACCTTATTTGCCATATTCGGAAGACGGCTCACCATATCAAACAAGTATTCAGCATCCAAATCCAAGTCAGCTTGATTCCAATCATGCTCTGTCATCAAAACTGAATCAGAAAAATCTACATTTTCAAATAAGCTCAACCTTTTCTTAGATTTTCTAAAATCATCAATCGCATTGTTAACCATGATTTTCCTTATCCAACTACCAAAAGGAATTTCAGGATTATACTTTTCAAGGTTATTTAAAACTTTCAAAAAAGAGGTATTTACTAAGGATTTGATATCATCATCATTTATGCGATACCTTCTGCCGATTCCGTAAAGGAAACTATAACAATGCTTGAAAAGCAATAACTGTGCTTTTCTGTTATTGTCTAAACAACCCTTAAGAATTTCTGGTGAAGGATTTATCATAAAGTAAAAAGGATGGTGCCCTTTCGAGCACCATCTAAACTATCCAATTTTATGTAATTACTTAACAATCAGTTTCTCAACTGCAGATTGATTTCCATCAATTAATCTTACGAGATAAATTCCACTCGTCAAGTTATTCAATTTAATATCAACACTTTGTTTTTGGCCGTCCAACCTTAAAGTTTGGCTGCTCAATTTCTTCCCAGAAATGTCAGTCAATTCAAGAATAGCTACTCCTGTTTTATTTGAAGAAATAACCACATTTGTCGTTTCGTAAGCAGGATTGGGTGCCAACCTGAATTCAGACACGTATTCTATATCATTTGCACTACTCAATGGCCCATTTACAGTAATTCCAGTTTCACTGATATTAAAGTTCAATCCATCAAATCCTTCCGAATCTGGACTTAAGGTAATAGTGTAGTAAAGGTTTTCGTGTCCAGGCATATCGATATAAACATTATAAGTACCGTAGGCTAACTCCTCAAACATGAAATTTCCAACGTCATTTGTATAAACATGTTGAAGGGGTTCGTGATTTTCATCAAAAAGAAGAATCGAAATATCATTTAAAGTTGATCTTCTTATATCGCCTCCATTAAATCCTGGTTCTTTCGTTACATTACCCGTAATCCAACCTTTTCCAGGTGTATCAATTTCACCTAAAATTACGATATCAAAACTAATCCAACCACCTGGTGCAGTGTAAGGTACTGAAACAACTTCTGCCTCGGACGACAAAGTAGTACCAAAATGATAAGTCGGTAGGTATTGATTTCCATTGACATCAGTAACATCTGCACGAATCAAATAATCGCCATCTGGAACATCCTCAAATTGGTAAATCGGAAATCCGTCAAAATTCACTACATCAGTAGTTAGTACAGTATTTCCTGATTCGGAATCTATTAGGTCAACAGTACCCGTTAAAAATCCGAAAAATTGACTTGAATCGATTAATAAAATATAACCACTAACTATATTACTCGAAACTGGATTTGGTGCATCATCAGAACAAACAGTTACAACACATCCTGTCGCATCTGTGATTGTCACGCAATACGAATCCAAGTCATTTACAGAAATAGATTCTGTAGTTGCGCCATTATCCCATTGATAGGTAAAAGGAGGATTACCAAGTGCTAATGCGAAAAGTTCTCTTCCTCCTATACTATCCACTCCTTCAAAAATAAAACCATCACAAAGGCTATCAATTGGCCAACCTGGACCACCAGGTCCATTTCCAACATAATGAGAACATCCTTCAGACGTACATCCATTTGCATCTGTAATTGTTACACAATAAACGCCAGTGTCTTGAGGTATAATAACTTCCGTTGTTTCTCCTGTATTCCATAAATAGGTAAAAGGAGCTTCTCCAAAGGCTTCGGCAACTAAATTTCCTTCAGGATCACAAGTAACTATAGCAAAACAAGAGTCGAAAGGTGGAGGGGGTGGATTTCCCCAATCATAAAACTCTCCACACCCTTCAGTAATACAACCATCTGCGTCAGTTACTGTAACACAATAAACACCTTCATTGGATGGAGATATTTCTTGAGTGGTTTCTCCAGTACTCCATAGATAAGTAAGTTGTCCATTTCCAAAAGACTCAGCAAACAAAGAATTCTCATTTATTTGGTAAACAAATACAAAGCAAGAGTCAAACCCCCAACCTGGGCCACCAGGTCCATTTCCAACATAATGAGAACATCCTTCAGACATACATCCATTTGCATCTGTAATCGTTACGCAATAAACGCCAGTGTCTTGTGGCATGATAACTTCCGTTGTTTCTCCTGTATTCCATAAATAGGTAAAAGGAGCTTCTCCAAACCCATCTGCTACAAGATTACCATCTGGATCACATGTAACAAATACGCCGCAAGAATCAAATGGTGGGGGTGGTGGATTCACACCGGAAGAGTCGCAATAAACTGGCATGTCCATCACTATGTCAACATCCACATTCGATTCCCAAAAACCAAAACCACCATTTTGGAAATTGAAGCAATCATCAAAAGCAGCGATTACAAAACCAAATTCTACATTCGTTGGCACCTCTAACGTATCTTTAAAATCGCCATTAGTATCGGTAACAACTGTATTTTGATAGAAAAATCCTAACATTGAGTCAGAGGCAACTTGAACATCAAGTCCAGAAACTGCATTATTATTGGCATCTAATAATTGCCCCGAAACTCTAACTTCGTAAGTTTGTGCCTGAATAAGACCTAAACTTAAAATCAAAGCGAAAAGTGATAAAAACTTTTTCATGATTTAAATTTTATTTTTTCTTAATAATTCAATTTACAATATTGCATTCGAAATCACTCACGAATCTTTTTTATTGATGGTTGGGCTAATTTCATACTTTTTTATATTTTTTTCTTAAAACGCTGATAATCAAATAATTATAAATGTCAACTCCTCTTGCTGAAAGAATGCGTCCCAAATCCTTAGATGACTACTTAGGCCAAGGACATCTGGTTGGAGAAGGCTCAGTATTAAGAAAAGCTATCGAAACTGGCAAGCTGCCGTCCATGATATTTTGGGGACCTCCTGGGGTTGGCAAAACTACCTTAGCCGGAATTATTGCCGAACAATTAGAAAGACCCTTTCATACTTTATCTGCTATCAACTCAGGAGTAAAGGATATACGTGCAGTAATTGAAAAAGCAAGAGGGCAAAGATTTTTCAGTGCATCCAATCCAGTTTTATTTATTGACGAAATCCATCGTTTTTCAAAATCACAACAAGATTCTCTACTTGGAGCTGTCGAAAAAGGAATTGTAACCTTAATTGGTGCAACTACTGAGAACCCATCTTTTGAAGTTATTTCAGCACTTTTATCCAGATGTCAGGTCTATGTTTTGAAACCTTTAGAAATTGAGGATTTGAAAAACCTGCTGCAATCAGCTATCGAAAACGACGAATTTCTTTCCAAAAGAAAAATACAAATTAACGAATATGAAGCCCTTCTAAAATTCTCAGGAGGAGATGCACGTCGTTTATTAAACGTATTAGAATTAGTGGCAAACTTAGCTCCAGAAAATGGTAAACTATTGATTACCAATGATTTAGTCAAAGGTTCTATTCAAGAAAACATGCTACTTTATGACAAAACTGGAGAGCAGCATTATGACATAGCAAGTGCATTAATTAAATCGATGAGGGGCAGTGATCCCAATGCGGCTGTTTACTATTTAGCCAGAATGTTGGTGGGAGGTGAAGACATCGAGTTTATTGCGAGACGATTAATAATTTTAGCTTCAGAAGATATTGGATTAGCCAATCCAAATGCATTATTGATGGCAACAACCTGCCTGCAAGCAATTAGAACAGTTGGGATGCCCGAAGCAAGAATAATCCTTTCGCAATGTGTTATTTATTTGGCCACTTCGCCAAAAAGTAATTCGACTTACACGGCAATCAATAAAGCTATGGCGCTGGTCAATGAGACTGGAAATCTTTCTGTTCCTTTAGAAATAAGAAATGCTCCAACCAAACTGATGAAAGATTTGAATTATGGAAAAGGGTACCAATATGCCCATAATCATGGCAACAACTTCGTGGATTTTGAATTTTTACCAAAAGAAATTGCTGGCACTAAATTATTCGACCCTTCAGATAATCCAACAGAGCAAAAAATTGCAGAGAGAATGAAGAAATTTTGGAAAGAAAAATACGGGTATTAAAATTTACGCATCACTCCCCTTTTCAATCTGGATTTATAATCATCCAAAGCCCACTTGTAAAAATTCTTCGTAGATTTACTCAACTGATAAGTATAACGCCTTACTCTGTCTTCGATATCGTCATTTAATAACCGAATGAGTACCAAAGAATGGGCAAAATCATCAGCATTTTCTTTTATCATTTCAATATGTTGCTCAATAGAACGGTCAATGATTACTTCTGTTTTTAGGTTGGCTTTCGTCACTTCAACTGCAACCTTTTCAATATCAAATTTCACATTTTTTGTCTTTGCAAATTCCTTTCTAATCACATCTGGCATTTCATAGCGAATGCTTCTCTCAATTTCATCATCAGAAATAATTGAATCCAAAAAGTACTGAGGAGAACGGAAAATTTTCTCCCAATTAACCTCTGCTTCCCAAAGACCGAAACGAGCCACATTGTTTCCTAAATCAATTACATCAAACTCGGATTTATTGGTAAAAACACGTGAACCTCGACCAATCATTTGATAATAGAGAGTCGGTGACTTAGTTGCCCGATTCATTATTATCGTATTGATGGTTGGTTCATCAAATCCAGTAGTAAGGATTCCAACTGAAGTTAAAATTGCATCTGGAGTATGTTTAAACCAATGCAAAATATCCTTCCTTGCCTGTTTTGGAGTATTACTATCTAAGTGACGAATTTTATAACCTTTGGAAGCAAAGGTTACAAAGACCTGTTTTGAAGTATTTATACCATTGTTAAAGACCAAGACTTTTTTACCTTTTGCTCTTTCCTCGTAAGCACGGAGCAATTTACCTTGCATCACATTACTGGTGTAGAAAATCTCAGAAGAACTCACGGTGTAATCACCGTTAATTCCCACCTTCAAACTCGTCAAACCATTCACACTATAAACAAAAGTGTTCGCTCTTGATAAGAATCCTTTCTGCACCAAGTTAGAGATCGTAGTTCCAGTTATCAACTCATCATAAATATCCTTCATGGGGAGTTTGATATTGGAACTCAAGGGCGTAGCGGTTACACCCAAAATGAAGCTATGCTCAAAATACTTGAAAAGTTTTCGGAATGAATTATAGTGCGCCTCATCCACAATCATCAACCCAATCTCCTCTAGATCAACTTTTCCGTCTTGAATTCGATTATTCAAGGTTTCAACCATCGCCACAAAACACATATAATCAGATTGATCATCCAATTCTTTTACTTGGCTATTAATAACCTTATTGGTGACGCCAAACTCGGAGAGCATATTGGAAGTTTGGTGCAGAAGCTCAATTCTGTGTGTAAGAATGAGCACCTTTTTTTTCTTTTGGGCAATGTATCTACGAGCGATTTCGGAGAAAATAACCGTTTTTCCCCCACCAGTAGGCAGTTGATATATCAAGTTATAATTAGGCGGACAATTTTCGAATCGCTCGAAAATTTGCTCCATATCTTTTTCTTGATAATCGTAGAGTTTTTTGCCAATCTCGATATCCTGTTGTTGCTCCTCTTCTGTCAACAAATCACTATCTTCCATTCCAGGAACAACTTGCTCCAAGGGTGTATCTCCTGAATTGTCTTTATTGTGCTCTTTTTCCTTACCCATAGTTACATTTTGAGAGAATGCAAATATACGACTATGAAAAGGTTAGAAAGAAGTATCGTTTGAAGTTTTTTAATTTAAAGGCTATTTGTTTTCAAAAATCATCTTACGAACTTTCAATGTAATGAGAGAAATAACGATTAAAACCAATAGTACCATAAGAGGGCCGTCTTCCTTATGACCGAGGGTAGCCCATAATTTATAAGCAAAAACGCCAATAAAAATGAACAAATAAATATATCCCATTATCACCTTGAAATTCATATCATTTTTTTGTTTTGAAAAATCAAATAACAAGCCAAGCCATTGGTAGTTTTAAAGACTTCTTGCAAAATTTATACTTTTTATATTCGCATTGGCAAATTTGTTGAATTATATATTCAAAAACACACCTTATGTTTAGAAGAAAATTTATAAAGGGTTCTGCAATTCTTGGAGTTTCAGTTGCCTACCCTCAACTAATCAGTTGTAACTCAGGAATCATTCAAACCAAAACCAATCGTAAGATTCTACAAATACTTTCTGCGGAAAAGGTGATGGTTGGCACCCTGCCTGTCTTGAGAGCATTCGCAGGAGACAAAAATGATTTCGTCTCTCCTTATGTGCTTTTTGATGAATTTGGCCCAGTTACCTGTAATGCTGGAGATGATCCGCTCAGGGTAGATGCGCATCCTCATGCTGGTGTGACTCCTACGACCTACTTTTTGGAAGGTACTGGACATCACAAGGATAGTCTGAATTATGATTTTCAAATTGGGAAAGGTGATTTCATGATGTTTAATTCAGGAAGCGGAGCCATCCACATGGAAGAATCTGGGATGAAACTGTACGAAGAAGGGGGCAAATATCACGGTTTTCAAATTTGGTTAAATACACCTGCCAAACATAAATGGGATAAACCCACCACCACCGTTGACAACGAGGGAAATATGGAAGTGGTAAAAAAAGGAAAATCTTCAATCAAAATAGTTTTGGGTGAGTTATTTGGTAAAAAATCAAGTATTCAGACGCACACGCCTGCTTTTTATTATCACATAAAAATGGAACCAGATGCTCGTTTAGACATTCCGACTGACCCAACTCATAATGCGTTCTTATATGGAATAAAAGGTGAGCTTGAATTGGAGGGTCAACGAACCATGAAGGCCAATCAAATTACACTCTACCAAAGAGGTGATTCGATTATTAATCTTTATTCAGAAAAAGGAGCTGAAATGCTTTTGTTAGGTGGGCAACCGCTAAATGAACCTGTTTTTTCTTACGGTCCATTTGTGATGACGAATGAAGAGGAAATCAAAAAATGTGTTCGTAATTATCAAAAAGGATTAATGGGTAATCCAGATTTAGTAAACAGGTAATAAGATTAAGAAAGTACTTTCGCCCCCTCTCCGATTTTCACCTGCAAGGGCGTGAGATCTTTGCCAAATTTTTCTTGGTAGGCTTTCGCCGAAAAGTCGATAAACTCGTTTACTCTCGATTTTTCAACAATAGAAATAGTACATCCTCCAAAACCTCCCCCCATCATACGGCTACCCAAAACATAGTCTTGCGTTTTGGATTGATCCACCAAAAAATCTAACTCAGAACAACTCACTTTGTATAAATCGGTAAGACTTGCGTGCGAAACATACATCAATTCACCGAGGCGTTTGATGTTGCCATTATTGAGTGCTTTTGTGGCTTCAAGGGTTCGTTGATTTTCTTGTACCACGTGAGTGCAGCGGTCATATACATTTGCTGGTAAAATATCTTTTGCAGCCACGATCTGCTTAGGTGAAACGTCTCGTAATTTAGAAATTCCTAATCCTGATTTTTGTAAAATTTCAACACCTGATTCACACTCGGCACGACGAGTATTATACTCTGAATCCGCTAAGGAATGAGAAACATTTGTATTTAAAAGCAAAATCTGATAACTACCCAATTCCAATGGAAAATATTGATACTCCAATGAGCGACAATCGAGCAGCATAACCTGATTCTTCTTTCCATGCAAAATGGAAAATTGATCCATAATGCCACCCATCATTCCAATAAAATTATGGTCTGCCTGTTGAGTGATTTTGGCCATTTCTATTTTAGAAAAATTCAAATCGAATGCCTTGTTGAGCGCATACAAAAAACTAACTTGTAGCGCCGAAGAAGAACTCACTCCCCCACCTATCGGTATATTTCCTCCAAACTCACAATCAAAACCTGTGAGCTTTTTCCTTTTCTTTTGCACTTCGGAAACGACACCCATCAAGTAGTTTTGCCAACCACTTGGTACTTTTTTAAAATCTCTTAAGTCAAACTGAAAAGACGCTCCGAAATTTTTAGAAATTAGATTTACCGTATAATCAGAGCCGTTTACTTTTAGCGTCTGAGTGATTGTTAAATCTATAGCGGCAGGAAGAACAAACCCATCATTGTAGTCCGTGTGCTCACCGATGATGTTGATTCGGCCGGGTGCTTGGGTTCTTACTATTTGTTGCATGTTTACCTTTTACCATGAATAAACTCACGGGTTGCGAACTATACCGTTTCGGCTTCCAATTCTTTTTCATAATAATTGGTCGCATCGTAAATCAAATCATCTAATCGTTGATTTTCGGAAGCGATCATTTTTTTATTCCATTTCAAATAGGTTTGTAAATCACTCATCACTGCTCCTCGAATTTCGGAGATAGAATTGGTATCAAAAAACAAACGTCCTGTTCTTCTCACAAAGAAATCTTCAGCAGATTGAACCTGTTCAAAATTGAC
>CALDSS010000127.1 GCA_937924495.1 uncultured Saprospiraceae bacterium | reverse complement strand
CCGAAATCCTTTAGTTGATTATTGAATTATGAGAAAAATTTTAAGTCCCAAAAATACGCTCTTTTTCCTTTTCATAGGACTATTATTTTTGCCAGATGTAACGATTGCGCAGATTGGTCCTCCAAACAATAAGGCCGAGTTCGATAAAATGTACGAACGTCGTATCCGCCAACGGGTACTCAATCGAGTTTATATCCCAAAAGATATGGCAGAGGCCTTTACGGAGCTAAACAAAAAAATTGATGATGGTTCTAAATTGAAGTATAAATCTATTCCTGAAGAAATTGCTGCGAGAAAATTACATTTTAGCTTGGGGCGATGGATGATTACAAATTGGAGTTTTTATGAAGGTTCTCGTTTTTCGAAATATTTAAAGGATATTGGCGTGACACATCCAGATGATATGGCTCAATTTACGATGCGTTGTTACCATCGCCATCTGAATAAAAAGCCGTTGGATGTAAAACCACTTATTATTGAAATCAAAGAAAGACGAAAAGCAGAAGTGGAAAAGAAAAGAAGTGGAGGAGAGGTAATTCATGAAGAGAAAAGAATTCGGCCTCGGAATTAGTTTTGAACCACAAAAGGCACAAAAGAATCACGAAAGGTTTTTCGAATTTCATTTTTGAGTAAAGTCAAAAGAAATAGTGATTAATTTAAAATATTTTCAAGAATGGCTATTTCACGCCGTGTACCGTCCGCCGTTAACCGTTTACCGAATAAAGTTAAGATATGTCAGTAATTGTTAAAAATCTAACCAAAATTTATGGCTCCCAAAAAGCGGTAAATGATATTTCTTTTGAGGCTAAAAAGGGAGAGGTACTCGGTTTCTTAGGCCCAAATGGGGCTGGGAAAACGACTACTATGAAAATCATTTCTTGCTACATTCCTCAAACTGGGGGAGAAGCAATGGTTTGTGGCCATGATGTGGGAGAAGACCCAATTGAGGTTCGAAGAAAAATAGGCTATTTGCCTGAGCACAATCCATTGTACAAAGAAATGTATGTGAAGGAATACCTGAATTTTATTTCCAAAGTACATAAGGTAGGAAATGCGAAAAGTAGAATTTCTGACTTGATAGAAATGACAGGTTTGGGAAGAGAGCAAGGGAAAAAGATATCTCAACTATCAAAAGGATATCGACAAAGAGTGGGTTTGGCGCAAGCAATGCTGCATGACCCTGAGGTTCTGATTTTGGATGAGCCTACTTCTGGACTTGACCCCAATCAATTGGTAGAAATCAGAAGTTTGATCAAACAATTAGGAAAAGAAAAGACGGTTATTTTTTCTACACACATTATGCAAGAAGTGCAGGCGATTTGTGATAGAGTGGTCATCATCAATCAAGGAAATTTGGTAGCAGATGACCCAATTGAAAGATTGCAAGAAAAAGTAAGAGGAGAAATATCCGTTTCCGTTGAGTTTGTAGAAAAAATTGAGAAAGCAACTTTATCAAAAATATCAGGCGTTCAATCCATCAGAAAAGGAGATAAAAATCAATGGTTTTTGACCTCAAAAGATGGGGTCGATTTGCGTCCTGAAATTTTCAAATTTGCAATAGATAAAAAATTGACCCTTATCGAATTGCATAAAGAATTGAGTAGTGTTGAGGATGTGTTTACGAAGCTTACAAAAAACTAAAATAACCTCTGTGAAACTTTTTACCTTCTCTGTGAATCACTGTGTCCAGTCGAACAAGTCGCCAAATTAATGCTATCCAAAAACGACAAAGCTTGGATCTCTCTTTTCGATAAATATGACATCCTAAATCATATTGAAAAAGAAGGTGTATTCGAAATCACTTCGACTCAAATCAACGAATTCAGAGAGGCGAGATTGATGACTAAGTTTGACCACAAAAGTCAATTGCCTCAGCTGTTTTTAGTTAACGAATTGTCTATTCTCCCAATCACACGAGGTAGCTATTTGATTTCCAAATTTCAAGTTTATAAAAAATTTGAAAACCAGATTTTACCCATCACGCCAATTGAATTTCCAGAAGATATACAAAGTATTGATTATCAGAATATTACAAGTGAATCTGCTGCCATAAATGCAGCTTTTGTTTGCGGGATTTTTGATGATTTTTTAGGAGAAAATAATCTAAAATCTACCGTCAATGGTCGTATGGGATCGGGTAATTTTGGATTTGAAATTACAACTCAAAATAACCTGAAAAATGTAGTGGTTGAAAATGCTCAAATTGAAATTGATGCAGGTTATGAGGGAGAAAAAGGACTCTATCTTTTTGAAGCGAAAAACGCTTTATCGAAAGACTTTTTGATTAGACAATTATATTATCCATTTCGCTTGTGGTCTTCCAAAATTTCGAAGAAAGTCCATCCAATATTTTTGACTTATTCTAATGGGATTTTTCATTTGCGAAAGTTTGAATTCATCAATCCCAATCACTACAATTCTATCCAATTAATTCATGAAAAACGATACGTCATCAGTCAAGAAATAATTAAAAAAGCAACGATTGAAAATCTGCTAAAATCTGTTGAAAAAGTGGAGGAACCTGAAATTGCTTTCCCGCAAGCAGACTCCATTGAACGAGTCATTAATCTATGTGAATTAATATTTCAAAATGGTGGAATGAGTGCGGGAAAAATCACCGAAAATTATGATTTCGATCCACGGCAAACGAATTATTACACGGATGCGGCTCGTTACTTGAATTTCATAAAAAAGGAAAAAAAGGAAGGTCGAATTGTTTTCAAACTCACCAAAAAAGGAAAAGAAATTTTCAAATCACCAGTCAATCAAAGACAGCTCAAATTTGCAACTCAAATATTGGAGCATGAGATTTTTCAGAATGTTTTAAATTCAATTTTTGAAAAAAACAGACCCCTCAAGAAACCAGAAATTGTTAAATTGATGAAAATGGCTACTTTGCATAAAATTGACTCTGATTCCACCTA
>CALDSS010000126.1 GCA_937924495.1 uncultured Saprospiraceae bacterium | reverse complement strand
GGGATTGGGTTGGAGAAAATTTTAAATTAATTCAATTAAAAAAGGATGTTTACAACCCATGAATTTATTCATGGGAAATTACTCAAACCTCCTAAACGCCTTCAACAACCTTTCCGGCAAATCCTCCATACAAGCCGCTTCGTAATCTGCATAGGTGCAAGGAATCAATTCGTGGCGTTGTTGCTTTTTCTTTGTCTTCACAGGCACTTGAATCCACCATCGACCAGAGCGATTACTTTTCCAAAAAGAAATTTCATACTCTAAATCTTCGATAGCAACCACGTATTCGGTCAATGCCGTTTTGGAAGCAGGGAAGTCATTTTTACGGTCATAAAAGCCATCAATGAAGTACCAAACCATTTGCGCAATGAGCTGTGCCGTTTGGCCGTACATATCATTTTGATGCGTAAATCCGTGAATGCTAAATGATTTTAATTTATCGCTATTGCCTGCATATCGGCAGAGTTGGCAAGCATCTTCGCTGGTGAGGCCATTGGGCGTAGGATAGTCTTGACCAGGAGCATAAACGGAGTTGAGCGAAGCAATATTAAAACTTATAAAATCTGCATCTCTAATGAAAGGTTCCGCTACTTTAAAATCAGTTCGAATGGCTCCTAACCTTAAAAAATCAAAATTACGTTCTTGTAAATAGTTGAAAACTGGGTACTCCACAAAATGCCCTTGCAACCCAATATTTGTGTAGTGAAAAAGGGCATTTTTCTTCTTTTTAAAAATCTCATTCAGCGGCCCTTTATGAAAGTCTTCCATGAAAGCATCGTAACGTACGCGCTCGTCAACTTCCAGCATGTTTACGGCTGATTGTGCTTGCTTGTGCGCATAAAATTGAGCCGTGGTTGTTTGAGAACCTTTTCCAATTAAAATGGGAACAATGCCGCCTTCAATCAATTCTTTCAGTACGCCTGTAATGAAATTTTTATTTTGATTGCGCAGATTGCCGAGGTCAACAATTTTTAGCTTTTTGAAAGGAAATGCAAGTGAATACAACTCCTTTCTAATGACATCGGCTGAGGCTTCTTCAAGACCGATGATAGCCAGTTTTGCAGTAGAAAGAGTGGGTAGATCTTCGTCATATACTTCAATGTTGGATCCCATGTGCCATGCACCTGCACGGATACTCAAAAGGGTAGAAGACTTGATGGGTTGTAACCAACTTTGAAGCATTTATCTTTAGATATTGGTGATTAGATATTTGACAACAATCAATTAAATCGGAGCAGTAATTTCTTTCCAAAGCAAATCTTTCAACTGAGTCAATCCTATATTCGCTACAGCTGAAATGAAAATCGTGGGAATGCCATCTGGCACTTCTTTTTCAATCATTTCTTTCAACTCATCATCAATCAAATCTGCTTTTGTAATAGCCAAAATTCGAGGTTTGTCGAGCAATTCAGGATTATACATTTTCAATTCATTGATTAAAATTTTGAATTGCTTTTTGATATCATCTGCATCGCAAGGAATCATAAATAATAAAACTGCATTTCGCTCAATATGCCTCAAAAATCGATGCCCGATACCTTTTCCCTCATGTGCTTTTTCAATAATACCAGGTATGTCCGCCATTATAAATGACCGATCATTTCTATAGGAAACGATGCCTAAATTGGGAACTAAGGTAGTAAATGCATAACTGGCAATTTTGGGTTTGGCAGCGGTGATAGAAGCGAGTAGTGTAGATTTTCCAGCATTTGGAAAACCAACTAATCCCACATCTGCCAAAACTTTCAGTTCAAGTATTTTCCAGAATTCTTGACCTTCTTCACCAGGCTGAGCATAACGCGGCGCCTGATTGGTTGAGGTTTTGAAATGGTCATTACCACGGCCACCTCTTCCACCTTTTACTAAAATGTATTCTTGCCCATCTTCCGAAATTTCGCAATGCACCTCACCTGTCTCAGCATCTTTAGCAATGGTTCCGATAGGTACATCCAAAATCACATCTTCTCCGTCACTGCCCGATTTCCGACTTTTCATACCATTAGACCCATCTTTAGCGAAGATGTGTTTTCGGTATTTCAAATGTAATAAAGTCCACATCTGAGCATTGCCACGCAAAATGACATGACCTCCTCGACCCCCATCACCGCCGTCTGGCCCGCCTTGTGGCACATACAAGGCACGATGAAAGTGGACAGAGCCTGCACCTCCTTTGCCTGAGCGGCAAAAGATTTTTACATAATCAACAAAATTCTGATTGGACATTTAATCTGCTTGTGTAATTGGCCACAAAAGTAGGAATAAGGAAAGAAAAGATGTCACTTTTCTAACTATTGAAATGAAAAATGTAAGAGCTAATAAATAGCTCAAATGTAAAAAGAAGGAGTATATTGAAAATGATCAATTATAGCTCCTAAGCCTATATATTAATGCAGTTGAAAAACGTAGCGGTCTTATCGGTTTGTCTCCAAGTAAAGAAAGTGCTTGCCTTAATTCGAAATCAAAATTCTTGTAGATGGGATATGAATAGGAAAACGCTATTCCTTTAACGTTGTAAAAAAACAATCTCTCATTGGTGGGAGGATTTATTAATCTGAGGTTTTCATCTTTTATAAATACTCCCGATAACCCAAATTTATGAGTTTTTCCTTTGTTGTCCCAATGGTATCGTAATCCTATTAAGCTAGTCGAAATGTCACCCAATCTATTTTTTTCAGGATTGCCTCCTGTCATTCTAATCCAGATGTCGCGCTCAAAATTTAAAGAGGTATTGTACTTGTGATATAGAAATTCAACTCCAAAGTGGGGACTCAACCCTAAAAGATTAAACCGCTCGGACGGGCGACTATTTTTATAAGTTACAGGAAAACCCCTCAACCCTAAAAGAAAATAACCATTAATCTTTCTTTGTTTAATTTCCTCATTAGAGGAAGAAAAACTTAGTTCATTGAGGAAGCTAATATTCCAATGTTCCTGCTCAAAAAAAGTACGGTAGGTATAGGGATACACAACCATTTCAAATCTTAGTTGAACTCGTAAGTCACCTGTATTGATATTTCCGGTTAAACTATAGCCATGACGATGAGGTTCTTGAAAAGCATCAAAATTGACAATATTCGTTCTCCAATAGTTGAAATATCCTAATCCAAGTTTTACATCAAAATTTTTAAAAATAGATTTTTGATAAATAAAGTCTAAGTGGTTATACTCCATATATTCAGAAAGAATATCAACAGGTAGATTTATATCTGCTATTTGAAGGGTTGTCGTTCTATAAAATTCAGCAGCAAGAGGAATTTTATTCAATTTTACACCTATTCCTAAAATAGGAGGAGAAAACCATAAAGGTTCTCTTTTCTTTAGTATTAACGGTTTCCTATGAAATTTAAAACCCGATAATCCATAGACTTCTATTTTCTTTTGACTAAATAAGGAAGTACAAAAAAGTACAAAAATTAATGTTAATGTAGCTTTCATAAACTTTATGATAGGAGTCAGCCTTTACCATTATTTAATAAAGGCTGACTCGTTTAAAAATAGAATTATTGAGTTCGGACTATTCTGAAACGACTTTTGTTATTAGTTCGATCTATGGCACTACCTATATTAGGGAATGCATTGCTTCTTTGGGTTGCCCATGCTTGATACCATTCATTATGTCTTGCTGTTGGAATAGAGACAGATACCTCATTATTAGCTCCAGGAGAGCAGTCATCACATGTTACAGTTACTGGCTTTCTATTGCGAGGAATTA
The DNA here is from genome assembly GCA_937924495.1 of uncultured Saprospiraceae bacterium. GTDB lineage: Bacteria > Bacteroidota > Bacteroidia > Chitinophagales > Saprospiraceae > JAGQWW01. The sequence goes on along the minus strand of CALDSS010000126.1, from coordinate 4,464 downwards.
CATACCAATCGCGTTCAAACGCCACAAAGAACATGTTAGGAAGCACTTCTAATTGAGAGGCACTAAGCGAACTCATAAAATCATCTACCTGAAAGGTGTCTGATGCACGAACAGAACGCCAATTGACATCTCTTTTATGTCGGCTTCCTCTTGCTGATGCTTCTTGTGGAGATTGATTAAAATACGATACATCATAAGTCACCTCTAAATGATTTCTTCTCCTCTCAAAGAAAAATGGATTTTTAATTTGATAAACTCTCAGATTAAGTCGAAATTCCATCATTCTATCTGAAACAGTATTCGTGTTTTCTACTACTATATTATCATTAATCGGATCGGAATCAATAGAGATAGGATCTTCGTAACCTGTACTAATTATAAGGATGCCATGCTGACAAGAACTTGTATTTACTTCATCTAATGCGATTTGGGAACTATTAAAATCCCAACCAGCAATTATATCCTCATCTTCTTCCCCAACTTCTTCACTTAAAGCTACTATCAAATCATCAAGATTTGTCGCAACTGCCGGGTTCATTATTCCAATGAAAGGATAATATTCGTCATCTCCATAATACATTAGTTCTGCAACTTTTTCGATTGCATTACTTGCATTTACAATAATTGAAAAATTCTCCATATCTATTCCTCCATAAATCGAATATTGAGCAGAAACGTTTTCGATTTCTGCGTCAAGTTGTAAGTTAAGGAATTGTTCTAATAGAGGATTAGCATCCGCTAATTCAACGATTGAGTTGATCTGGGTTGTGGATTGAAAGTTATTTGTTAAATAAGCTCTGAGTGTATTGTCAAGAGTTGCTTGATGAATTGCATACCCAAAAAGATAAACAGATAGTTTAACTCTTTCATCCTCAACGTCAGAAGGATTAGCCAATAAATTTAAGTAATGGTCTGAAATAGGATTGTAGCTGCATGGAAGATTTACAGAAGCTGAATGAGTACTATTAATAGCATTATTTTTCAAGCCTTCTTTGCTACATGAAGAAAAAATTAGTGCCAGACAAAACACGAATGAAAGGCATTTGAAAAGTCGTAATTTGTCATACTTTCGAAGTGCGTGAATGCATGAATGCGTGAATTGATTCATACTTTAATTGTATTTAGTTAAAAAATTAGTTTTCGTAAAAGTATTAATATTTTTATTTTATTCAATATTTTTTGTATTAAACTTTCAAAACCCCCTGTTTACGATAATAAAGCGCCAAAACACACATCAAAAGTACCGTAAGTGCCATCCCGATTTCCATCCAAAGACGTTGTTGTTTTTGAATGCTACTTTCAACATAATAAGGATTGGCAGAGTTAGGAGTACCCATGCCTTTTTTAATTTCCCAATTGTCGAGGTCACTGTTGTCGAGCCAAGGGAGCAATAGATTTAGTGTAAAAACGGTATCCGTTGGCTCTACTTCGTAGCTGACACTATCAATGAAAGCACCATCGTCTGAAAAGAGGCCAATGATTTCTTGACGTTTGTTTAAGCCAAAATCAAAACTTCCCACAACGCTATATGCTTTTGGAAACATTTTGAAAAACTTAGTGGAGTCTTGGCTAAAAACCACGTAATCCTTTGGCATAATGGTCACATCACCAAGTCGATATTCATTCTTTTTATCAGTTAAAACCCAATCGCGTAACTTGACGGGTTCATCAGAAGTGTTGTATAACTCAAGCCAATCTTTGGTCTTTTTGTTGTTACAACTGATTTCGTTGATGATGATTTTTTCAGCAAGCGGATGGTCATATTTTTCAAAAACAGCTTTAAAACGGTAGCTGTCTTCTGTCAATGGCAAAGTGAAACTACGCGTGTCATCATCCATATCAATACCTTCCCAGTGAGAGAAACGATATCCGAAATGAGGAATCGCATTAATGCGAATGGGTATTTTTCTAAAATAGGTTCCATTAAATATTTTGCCATCTACATCAATCACTTTATTGACAACGACTTTTCCACCATTAGTAGATTCAATACTTACCGATACCTCTTCTCCTAAATCAAATCGTTCTTGAAATTCCTTTCTCACATAGTATGGTCGCTTTTCAGCGAAATCGCGCATAATATCAATTTGCTTATTGAAACGCTTTTCTGAAATATTCCATCTATCCAATTGGCGATCTATTTCATGCGCAATGTTTTGGTAATGCTCATCCAGTTTTGTTATCGCATTTCGAGACGTGAAAGAAGAGTTCAACCGATCCATCATACGGGTGGCAAACTTCTTCTGGAACTGTTCATTCTCCAATAAATTTCTCAAAATGAAAGTACTCCATGGCGGATTCGGCCAAGGCTTTCCATTTGGATCGGTATGGAATTGTAAACTTTTTGCCTTGTATGATTTTGAACTATGCAAACCATATCCCCAATCCGTATCATATAAAATCCATCGCCATCGGCCATCAGGTGTTTGAGGACGGTAGAATTTTATGTTTCCACCAGCATCATCATTATCAAAATAGATTTGGGCAATTTTATAATCCATAAAATTTTCGACATCCATCATAGTCTCAATGTGTGCAAAATGATAATCATCCTTCAACGAATGATCAATCATGTACTTGAGCATTTTTACATAATGCCGTTTGCTCCCTTGCTTTAGAGAATATTGATGTTCTATCAGGTCCAAACTATCTTTATCCACTCCTGTCTTTTGTTCCAAAAAGTGGCGATTTACTTTTTCTCGGATATTATAAATACCCCAATATTTTCCATTGATATAAACATGACTCGGTCGATATTCCTGCTTTTCCAAATCCCATCCTTCTGTCAGACTACCCATGAAGGCATCTCTAAAATGAGATTTCCCAAAATCACTTCCTGAGTTTCTGAAGACGAGATGCTTGTATTTTTTCTTTCCTTTATTACCAAAAACACGATGCTTTATTTTCTTTTTTCCATAACGCTTTCGCGTAACGATGGTAAATGATTTTTGTGGAAACAAGCGACTCATTCCTCCAAACAAACGGAAACCCGTTCTACTATTGAAGACGGATTTACCATCAGATTCAAAAAACTGAGTGTGCACTGGAACTTCTACTCGGCTCCAAAAATTTGCTCCAGGCTTATGGTAAAGAGAATCTATCGCCGAACGCCCCTGCACAAATAATCCATCTTTCGGATCAAATAGCATCTGAGGAGGAACGGCCAATGAAACAACTGGAAAGTTTGTCTTGGGTTCGTTGATTAAATAGGTATGGGCATAAGTCTTACTCTTTTTCTCTCCACGTCTTGCAATGGCTCGAACAATACCCGTTTCCTTAATCTTAATTGGTTTCCTATAAATTTTTGCCGTTGGGCCAGATGGCTCGTCACCGTTTGTGGTATAGAAAATTTTACTACCAGCAAGGCTGGCTGCTAATTGTATGGTTACGGCTTCATCATAAAATCCGCCTTTGAGTGAATATTCCACTTTGAGTGGAAGTTCATTGACGGATTGTGCAAGAGCAGTAAAAGTTGATACAAAAAGTATCAGCGTCCACAGTGTTTTCTTTTGTAAAGTATGTATCATGATCTCTGTCCTGGAGGTGCTAAAAACGATTCGCGAATAGAATGCTCGCAAGACCCAGTAACAAAATTGCAATATTTATTCCTAAAACGGAAACAAATGCCTGATAATCAGTGGTTCAGAGATTTTTATTTACCCATTTTGTAAATGTTTTAAAAGTCTATCTATATTGCCACAGTTAAAGCAAAGTGAACCTATGGCAATTTTAAAATTAGAGAACGTCCTGAAAAAGTATGGCGATTACACCGCTGTCAACAACGTAAGTTTGGAGGTGGAGCGGGATAAGATTTTTGGACTTCTGGGGCCCAATGGCGCAGGGAAGACTTCCTTGATTCGAATTATTACGACCATCACGCAGGCTGATGAGGGGCAAGTTTATTTTGATGGAGAGCCATTGAATCCAAAGCATCCTGAGCAAATTGGCTACATGCCAGAGGAGCGTGGCTTGTATAAAAAAATGAAGGTAGGAGAGCATTTGCTTTACCTTGCTCAATTGAAAGGACTGTCGCTTTCAGATTCTAAAAAAGAAATTGGGCATTGGCTCGAAAAGTTTGAAATTACAGATTGGTGGGATAAGAAAGTAGAAGAGCTTTCAAAGGGGATGCAGCAGAAAATTCAGTTTATTGCTACCGTTGTTCATCGACCTAAATTACTCATCTTAGATGAACCCTTTTCTGGGCTTGACCCGCTGAATACGAATTTAATAAAAGATGAAATTCGCAAGTTGAATGAAAGTGGCATCGGCGTCATTTTTTCAACTCATAGAATGGAGCAAGTCGAAGAAATTTGTGAAGACATAGTGCTCATTAGTAAAGGAACAAATATTCTCAATGGCAAGGTAACTGACGTCAAAAATCAATTCAAAGAGCATTTGTTTCAAATTGATTTTAGTGGAAATTTACCTGCGGATATAGCTGGAAAAGCTACTATCGTTTCTCAA
>CALDSS010000125.1 GCA_937924495.1 uncultured Saprospiraceae bacterium | reverse complement strand
TTGATCGGACTAATGCTTCTTCCTATTACGATTCCATCCTCAGGCGCAAAATAATCTTTAATCAAATCGCCAAAGACATTGCGTAGCGTGGCGATATGTTCCCCTTTTTTCACAGGCTGAGTCACTTTGGGATAGACCGTAAGAATGCCTCCCTTATCGGTAAAGATCCAATAAGATTTTTTGCATAAAACGGTGGGTGTGTCAGGTTCTTCGCGCTCACATTCAATCAAGCCGAGGTAGTCCAACACATTGTGAATACCCGTCAAGCCATCACGGATATATCCTTTTTGAAAAGTATTGGGATTGCCCACCTCCAAGGTAATGGCTGGGATACCCATGTCATCGGCAGTACCACGCAGGGTGCCATCACTGGGCGGGTTGTGGACGATGATTTCTGCATTTTGAAGCAGTGCCATTTGTTTGACCACGGGGTCGTCCATGTCTGCTCTGATATAGTAAGAATTGACTCGCCCGAAACTCGCAGTATGTAAGTCAATCAGGTAATCAAATTCTTTGACCAAGCGGTTGACCAATCGCCACGCATAGACCTCACTGACGTTGCCATTTTCTTTGCCGGGCATGATGTGATTGAGATCTTTGCCATCAATGAATCGACGCTGTTTTCGCATGAGCGAAGGAACGTTCATTACGGGTGCGCCCACGATGGCACCTTTTAATTTTTTAATATCAATTTCCTTAAAAAGACGCTGAATTACTGGAATGCCATTGATTTCATTGCCATGGACGGCAGCAGTCAAACCGAGGACTTTGCCTTCTTCAAAACCCTTGGCGACCAGCACAGGAATCATAATGGGAGCGCCCATACCATCGCTGGCAATCTGAAGCCAATACCTCGAAATGGTGCCTTTCGGAATAAGGTCAACATTCAATTGGGTGATGACTTCTGCTTCCGCGTATTTATGCAATTGCTCTTTCTGGCTCATTGATTTTTTGTTTTACAAATTCGATAATCTGATTAACGGTTTCTTCCACCAAAGGAAGACCGGTTTGTTTTGCCATTTGGGGTACGCCACCGATACTGGTGGTGTTGAGTTCGGAAAGGACACGGCGACCATCATCACCCACCAACGTATCCACTCCGTACATGACTATACCCAATCGGCTGAGGAAAATATTGACTCGCTCTACGATTTTGATCTCCTCTTCATCGACTTTCGTCAAAATGGATCGACCGCCCTGCGCTACATTGCAGAGCCAAGAGCCATTTGCCGGAAGGCGAAGAGAGGCACCTATTATTTTACCATTTACGACGATGATTCGCTTGTCGCCCTGGGATACATTTTTAAGATATTTGACGCCTAAGTATTCAACTTCTTTTCCCGAAAGGGAATCTGAAAATTCAGTATAGCTCATCAAGTCATTGCCTTGCCAAACTTGATCTCCTTGAATTTTTACAATGCCTTTTCCACCGTATTCCCTAAAAGGTTTCAATACGATTGGAAAGAGATTTTTAAATTCTGAAATGTCTTCCAAACTCCTGCACACTTTTATAGGTGGGCAGAGTTCTCGGAAGTTTATCAAAAACTCTTTGCTCCCCGTTTCGTGAATACCAAAAGGATCATTGATGATGACTTTTTCTGAAAAAACGAGTTTCAGAAATTGTAAAAAATCTGGAGCGATTGGCGGAGGCATTCGTAGCCAGATGACATCATAAGTTTTTAAATACTCTCGGTGTAGTCTTTTTTTATATGCCGCGCCATTTGCCGTAAAGGCAAAATTTTCATCTACGGTGCTGACAAAAATACTTTTGTTGATATAGCCATTGAAAAAGAAATTATTCAACACCTCACCGCGAGTGGCGACATCAAGTTGCGCGACCATCGGGTGCTTATGCATGGCTGGCAAAAGCGCATAAATTGAATTTTCTTTGCTATGGTTGGTGTGGTCGGTCAAGACCAAAATTTTGAGTTTTTCCATTTTCTTCATTGATTTCGTGAATTCGAGAGATCGGGATTTCGAGAGCGAAACAAGTCTCGATTTCTCGAAATCCCGATGTCCCGACCTCTCGTTTACAATTTAATTTCCGCAATCAAACCGGCGTCATCATTCAGACTTTTGAAGAGCTTCATTCTGAATTTTCCCTGTTTATTGATTAGGGTTTTTGCCATTTTATCAATCGCAACCATCGAAAGTACGGTTTGGATATAGGCTTCGATAAGGTCATCCAGCCCGATGCCGAGTTTATTAAAATCACGGCGATCCATGAGCACCAATCTGTTCGTGTCGCTATCCCAACTGCCATCCGGTTTTTTGATGGAAAGGTTGGTACCGAGCATTGACCAAGAATCTGTCCCCGGAACGAAATCATCGACCAAAGGCATTTCTGCTCGGCGGGCATAGGTGACCAATGGACGGATACCCTTTTCGGTAGCACTGACCATCATTCGAATATCTGCCACAAAGGTGTGTCCTTTCGCATTGGGGATGGTGCCGACGTGGTAGAGTTTGCCCGCAGAAGTCGTGCTGCTCCAATTGTAATTTCCCACCAAACTTTGCACAATGAATTGATCGTATTCAAACTCCAATTTCATGAAATTTTCCAATTCTTGCTCCGTTACGATGGTATAGACGCCCTGCCCAGCATTGCTGTATGGAACTTTGACCACTGCCTGTCCGCCCATTTTTTTTACCCAAAGTGGCACCTCGTTTTTGCTGACGTCACGGATGGTTTCGGGCGTATTGATTTTCAACCCAAAAGCTGCTAATTCAGCATTGTAAAAATCATAGGCTTTAGCAGCAACCATTTTGTTGCGCCCACCAGCAAGACAAGCGATGGTCGGATTCAAAATACGAGTTTTGGAGTGAAGCGGGAGTCGATTCCAGGGCTTTTGCGTTACATATCTAAACGCCGCTCTCATAGGAATCCACTCCCCTGCTTCGTTCCGAACATACATGACGCCGTCTCGAAATTCGACAGACGGATCAGTACTTCTTTTATCAAAGGAGACATAATAAACGGGCTCTTGCATGACATCCGCAATGACTTCGGCATAGCCAGAAACTTCCATCGGATTTTTGTCATAGACGACTGCTAAGCCCCCTTTGATTTTATGTCGAAGGTTTTTTAAGTAGGGTTTGAAAGTTCGTTCAATCAGCAATCGGTAGCTGCCTTGCTCCTGATTGTCGTCCACGAGCGGCATTGATTTTTGCCCGGAAGGGCAAGAGTTGTTTTCAATGACAACCATCTGTCGTTTGCCGCCTGCGGAGGTGACATTGAGCAAATCTGCTCCTCCCCACAAGAAATACTTGCACTTATAGGAGAGTATTTCTTCGAGTTTTTGGCTATCGACCATGGGGTGCATGTGGCAATATCTTTTCACCATCCGCTCCTTGGTCAGATTGAGAAAAAAATTGACCATTGGGTGGATGGTCGCATTGAGTGCTTTGGGATACCAATGACGGTGTGCCTCAAAGTCACCGGGACGGATCAGTTCCGCCGATTTGGCTTCAAAAGTTGTCATGATGTTCGGAAAATTTAAAAAGTCAGTTTAATCTGGTTTCTAAAATTTCCGCAAAAGAGCGGGGTGATTCTGAAGGAAATCTGAATTTTTGAAAATACTTTAGAAAGTATTTTTTTTAGAACCCATCATTCCTTGTTTTCCAAAAAAATTTAAAATCATCTATCATTTCTGACCAATTGAAGCAATTGGTTATTGTCTTTCGAAGGGAGTTTGGAAACAGTTTTTCAAAAACAGAAAACAGATTCTTCATAGAAATTATTTTCCACAAAAAAATGCCCCAATTCTGAAGAAAATTTGAAGGAAAAAAACTTTGAAAAAATTCAGATTTCCTTCAGAATTGGAAAATAGATTTGCGTCCTTTTTTGAGTAGAGAGAAAGAAATGAAAAACACATATTTTAATCTTATTGACCAGACTTACTACTTTCCACAGGAGGGGTTTGATTTGGAAGATGGATCACTTTTTTTCAATGGAGTTTCACTCAAATATTTGATTGAAGAATATGGAACGCCATTTAAACTTACCTATCTGCCACGCATTGGGGCTCAAATAAAAAAAGCGCAAAACTGGTTCAATAAAGCCATTAAAGCCAATCGCTATAAGGGCAAATATTATTATTGCTACTGTACGAAGTGTTGTCACTTTCAGCATGTATTGACGGAGGCATTGAAGCATGATGTGCATATCGAAACCTCTTCCTCTTTTGATATAGATTTAATTTTGAAACTGCATCAAGAGGGAAAAATTAATAAAACTCACTTGCTAATTCATAACGGCTACAAGACGGCTGATTATATTCGTAAAATATTGTTGCTCAATGAGTTAGGTTTTAAGAATTCGATTACGGTTTTGGATAGTATGGCGGAACTGGACAAATACCATTCTGCTAAAAACCCAGTGAAGATTGGAATTCGTATGGCAACTGACTTGCAGCCACAATCTGATTACTATACTTCTCGGTTGGGGATTCGACCTTCCAAAATTTTAGATTTTTATAAAAATAAAATTGCTGACAACCCGAAAGTGCAATTGAAAATGATGCACTTTTTTGTGGATAGTGGTATTAAGGATAACCTCTATTATTGGGGCGAATTTCAAAAGGCAATCAAAAAATTTGTGGAGCTAAAAAAAGTCTGCCCAGAAATGAAGGCCTTAAATTTAGGAGGTGGATTTCCTATCAGAAACAATCTTGGATTTGAATATGATCACAAATATATCGTCAACGAAATTGTCCAAAACATCAAAGAGGCTTGCGACAATGAAGGCGTAGAAGAACCTGATTTGTTTACTGAATTTGGAAAGTACACTGTAGGTGAAAGCGGGGCCGTGATTTTTGAGGTTTTAGAGCATAAAAAACAAAACGATACAGAGAACTGGTACATCATCAATAATAGCTTGATGAATACTATTCCTGATGCATGGAGTATTTTAGAAAAATTCATTTTGCTGCCCATCAATCATTGGGACAAAGAATACCAACGTGTCAACATCGGTGGCATCAGTTGCGACCACTCCGATTATTATAATTCGGAAGAACTGAACCAACAGGTTTTTCTTCCAAAAGTAGATTCAAAATCTAAGGAACCACTTTATGTTGGTTTCTTTCACACAGGGGCCTATCAGGATTCGATAAGTGGTTATGGGGGGATTAAGCATTGCTTGATTCCATCTCCAAAGCATATTGTCATCGACCGTGATAAGACTGGGAATTTTGTTAGTAAAGTCTTTCGGGAACAGCAAGAGCCAGAAGATATGTTGAGGATTTTAGGGTATTGATTTCTTCGCTATTGTATTTGGGAACAACATTCGTTTTCTTCATTATTTCTTCAAAATTGAATGCTTAATTCGCCACTTCAAAAAATAAAATAAATAAAATGGCTGTAAGAAAGATCAAACCGCTTAGACCTACCAACTCTTCACGTAAAGTGAATCTTCACCCAAAATCCGTAGGTGAATTGAAGAAAAAGTATAAACAGTTACCACTTCATTTTTTATTTGGGATACAAAAAGAAATTGATCATCAATGCCCGCACATTGATGATTACTTGGAACGTTTAAATGAAGTCAAAGATGTTCTAATAAAAATCAACGAAACTAAGTCTTTGGAAAATGCAAAAATTCAAGCTGCTATCGGATTACATGCTTTAGGATCCTTGTTAGATGAATTGGACCAAGTAACTCGGGGAAATTTTGAGAAATTAAGAAAAACATCTGAAGACTGGAAACAGCTTGCTATTAAAGCCATGAATGAAACTAAAAATCCAGAAAAGTTTTTGAAATTTTGATTCAGTTATGTTCATCATCAATTACTCTGAATGAACTTTCTGTTATGAAATTTTTCTAAAATATTTTTTCAAAGACCAGTCTTTTCTCAGAATTTATTCAGAATTGCACCCATTTCTTTGTCTTATAATTTCATTCATTACACGTCATTATTTTGAAAAACATATCTGAAGTTCAAAATCAGCAACTAAAGGGTTTTTGAATCAGTACTTTGAAATTGTTCTTCTTCAATTTTCTTATAACTATCCATACTACTCATGGCGGATACTAATTCAAGTATCCGCTTTTTTTTAACTAAATTACTTATTCTATTATGCTCCATCCACATACCAAGATACAATTCATAAATGAACTAATGGGGTATGGAATTTTTGCCACAAGGCTAATTCCCAAAGGTTCTATTACTTACGTCAAGGATAGCCTTGAAATTGAAATTACACCTACAGAGCTATCAAAACATTCAAATGCACTTCAAGAACATATCGAAAAATATTCCTTTCGGGAAAAGAATGGATTGCGGGTCATCAGTTGGGACTTAGCTAAATATGTCAATCATTGTTGTGATCCTAATTCCTTATCAACGCCTTTTGGTTTTGAAATAGCCATAAAGGATATTCTTCCGGGAGAGGAAATTACAGACGATTATGGAATGTTTTTTATTGAGCAAGACATGCCTTGTGCTTGTCAAGCCCCTAATTGTAGAAAAGTAATTACACCGAATGACTCAGAATTTATGACACAAAAATGGAACGAGGTTTTAAAACCAATTATGAGTTCAATTTTTGAAACCGAACAACCACTAATAGACCTACTTCCAGAGGAAACTACCAAAGCATTGGTCTCCAATGCTTCTACATCTGATTTTTTCAGGTCTTTCGACAACCTGAATTTTACTCATGATGATTACCTGTCTGTCTAATCGGCAGATGGGTAATTTTTTATCACCAAAATATATTATTTAACAATGAAAAAACAGTTTGTCCAAATTTTAGTATTAATTACCTTCTCCTTAGTGAGTAATTTCAAAATCTATGCTCAGGCTCCACTGGAAAAGGCACAAGCATTACTTGCAGAAGAATTTGACAACCCATCTGATTTTGACTGGGAAGAAGATGAAGGAGGGGAGTTTATTGCATACTCCTTTGGAGATGAAGGCTCAATTGAAGTCAATTATGATGATGAAGGAAATTGGCTTCAAACAAGCAAAAACATAGATTACATGAATTTACCAGACCATATTAAGTCTGCTGTAAAAAAGTTGTACCCAGATACTCCTGATTACTACGATTTAGTAACCCATCTCAAATCAAGACAAAGTGAGAAATTCATGGTTAGTTTTGAAACTGAAACGGACATGGTGACACTTACTTTTGATAAGAATGGCAAATTAATTGAAAATAATAAAGAACCACTCGACGGCGATCGAGAATAAATTAGATTTAGCCATCAATCTGGATTTAGTTAAAAATGGTTAGGTGACTAATCGAGATTAAAGTGCTTTGCAAAGAAGGTTGCTTTCCAGAAACTGTTAAGTTTCTGTTGTGAAAGCAGCCTTTTCTTTTTTCATAGAAAATTCAAATTTTCTTCAGAATTGAAATTTACGTTTGCGCTCCTTTAGAAATTTTATACATTGAATTGAGTAATGAAAAAACAAAAAATATTCGCAGGCATATCTGGCAAATTTACAACTGCAAAAAACGCTTCAGTTTACCTTACTTCCGTACCATACGATGGCACGAGTACTTGGGGCAAAGGAGCAGATAAAGGATTCGATGCTTTTTTAGATGCTGCTGAGAACATGGAAGTTTATGACATCGAAACAAAAAGTGAGGTATATAAAAAAGGAGTCCATATCTGTGATTCTATTTTGGAAAAAGGTAGCCCTGAGGCTATGTTCAAAGCCACATACGAAACAGCGAAAAAGCAGTTAAAGACTGATAAGTTTTTGACTTTTTTTGGTGGTGAACATTCCATTAGTATTGGAACCATCAAGGCTTTTTATGAAAAATATAAAGACCTGACCGTGCTGCAATTGGACGCACATACGGATTTGCGTCCCGAATACGGTGGCACTCCCTACAATCATGCCTGCGCTGTTTATGATGCTTCTCAAAATTGCAATTTGGTGCAAGTCGGCATTCGCAGCATGGATAAGTCTGAAATGAAATTTGTCAAAAAGAAGAAATGCTTTTTTGCTCAGAATATGCATGGTGATACGAAGTGGATGAGAAAAGTACTGAAGCAAATGACAGACACAGTTTATATCACTCTTGATTTGGATGTTTTTGATCCGTCCATTATGCCATCGACGGGTACACCCGAACCCGGAGGTTTGCTTTGGTATGAGACTTTGAGATTTCTAAAAAAGGTATTCAAAAAGAAAAATGTGGTTGGGTTTGATATTGTTGAATTGGCACCCAATCCACACAATCAGGCACCCGATTTTTTAGCTGCCAAACTTTATTACAAAATGCTTTCGTATAAATTTTACTCCTAATTGATAAATCTTTCAAAAATGCATATCACAAATTTCATAAAACACCACTATCGTCATTTCAATGCTGCCTCCTTGGTAGATGCTGCCCAAGGGTACGTGGATCAGTTAGAGGCAGGTAATAAAATGATGATCACCATGGCAGGTGCTATGAGTACGGCTGAGTTGGGCTTGTCGCTTGCTGAAATGATTCGACAAGACAAAGTCCATATTATCACTTGTACTGGAGCAAATTTGGAAGAAGACATTTTCAATTTAGTAGCGCATGACCATTATAAACGCATTCCGAATTATCGAGATTTGAGTCCTGAAGATGAGCATGAATTGCTCCAACAACACTACAATCGGGTGACGGATACTTGCATTCCAGAAGAAGAAGCGATGCGTCGAATTGAACGCTTGCTTGTGGATGTTTGGACGGCTGCGAAAGAAGAAGGTAAGCGATATTTTCCGTATGAATATTTGTATCAAATTATTCGTTCAGGCGAATTGGATGAGAAAATGCAGATTGATCCAAAGGACTCTTGGATGGTTGCAGCCTGTGAGAAAAACATTCCCATCATTGTTCCGGGTTGGGAAGATTCTACCACTGGAAACATGTTTGCTGCTCGCTGTATGACCAACCAGTTGGATGCTTCGCTGGTTAAATCAGGAACGGAGTATATGATGTTTTTGGCAGATTGGTATATTAAGAATGCTGGAAGAAAAGGTGTTGGTTTCTTTCAGATTGGTGGAGGAATTGCTGGTGATTTTCCAATCTGTGCGGTTCCGATGTTGCGCCAAGATATGGAGATGGACGAAACTCCTTTCTGGTCTTACTTCTGTCAAATTTCAGATTCAACAACCAGTTATGGTTCCTACTCAGGAGCTGTTCCAAATGAAAAAATCACTTGGGAAAAAATTGATAAAGATACCCCCCGATTTGTTATTGAATCGGATGCAACGATTGTTGCGCCTCTAATCTTTGCCTATGTTTTAGGCTGGTAATTATTTTTGATCGAGTTTTTGGAAATGTGTGCTTCGATAAATTTTGAAGTGCACATTTTTTTTGAAATTAATTATCGAGATGATTAATAAAATTCAGAATTTCTTCAAAATCGGTTTAGAGTTTTGCCGAAATTTTAAATCATGCTGCAACTTGTAAAGTCAATAAAAAACATACTGCTCATAAAAAATGAAACTGAGGAGCTACAGCAACCCTTGGAAGAAATCAATGAGGAAGATTCAATTGGTGTAGAGTGCATGCCTTATTTTGAATCTGAATTTTTTTAAAACTTCAAAATTTCTTCAGAATTGGGTTGGACACTTGCAATGTGATTTACAATATTCTTTACTCAGCTCATCTTGCCGGACGACGCCAAATTCCGTCCGGCAATTTTGCTGATTTTTTCAACTTTAAAAAACAGAGACAATGGCTGTTCAAATTAGTAGCAGATATTCTGACGCAGACTTAGTAGAATTCAAAAATAGAATCGATAAAAAACTGGAGTATGCGCGTGAGGATTATGATTTTGTTTCAAGTCAGATCAAAGACCTTACGGAAAATATGGAAAGTGAAGGAGATTGGATGGATAGTTCTTCTTCCAACAATGATCTTGAGATGCTTTATACTTTAGCAAATCGTCAACGAAAACACATTGACGATCTTGAAAAAGCATTGCTTAGAATCAGAAACAGAACGTATGGTGTATGTGAAGTGACAGGTGAGTTGATTGATAAAAGAAGACTCTTTGCAGTGCCGACAACTTCTAAATCTTTGGCTGCAAAATTGGGCGAAGTAGCTCCAATGGAAAAAGAGGAAAAACAAAAGGACGCTAAAAAGAAAAGTAAATCTTCTGAACCAGTCGTTTTTACGAAAGTGATAAAAAAACCAACTGTAAAAAGCGTTGTCAGGGACATTATCAATGAAGACATTGATGGTGAAGACTTGGACGATGAAGAGATTGATATTTCAAACCTCGACTTGGAAGATGATATGGGCGATTTTGACTTTGATAATATCGCAGATGAAGCTTTCGATGAAGAGGCGAATCAAGATTAAGTTGGCTTACCATAAGGATAGTGTTTCAGGGAGATAGAACGCTGCATATTCACTATTTCCCCGAAGCATGGTGCCCAATGGAAAATTTTTTTGTTAATTACTTTCTCAGAGCGGAATGAGCCAAGTGCTTGTTCTGCTCAATTTTTTTCATCTTTGGCTTATGAAAATTCTTCTTATTGAAGACGAGCAGGGGTTGACCGATATTCTTTTGCGTTCGCTTAAACGCGAGGGGTATGTCTGTGAATCGGCAACTACTTTTATGGAAGGGTATAAAAAAATCACTAACTATGAATATGATGTGGCAGTGATAGATCTCAACTTGCCCGGAGGTGATGGATTGAAATTAGTAAAAGCACTTCGAGAAGAAAATACGCAAACTGGAATCATCATCATTTCGGCACGAAACACGGTGGATGATCGCATTGGTGGGCTGGATTTGGGCGCAGATGATTATTTGACCAAGCCCTTCAATCTCACCGAACTCAATGCTCGAATTAAAGCAGTATTGAGAAGGAAAACCAATCAATTTAGCAAAGAGTTGGTTTTGGGACCCTTGAAAATAAATCTGGATGAACGCAGAGTCATTGCAAACGATAAGGAACTGAAATTAACGAAGAAAGAGTACGCCATTTTGATTTATCTAACGCGCAACAAAAATCGAATTGTAACAAAAGATGCCCTGGCAGAACACCTCTGGGGAGACTATATGGATGAGGCCGTTTCTTTTGATTTCATTTATGCACACGTCAAGAATTTGCGTAAAAAGCTTACCGACAATAATTGTGGTGAATACTTAAAAACCATTTACGGAATTGGTTATAAATTTGACGTATGACACCGCTCAAGCAACTTTATATTGTTCCAGTTTTGGCAGCCGTTTTGATTGGGGTTTTCCTCATTTGGTTAATCATGCCCTCTGACTTTTTTATTCAAACCACCTTTATTTTATTGGTAAGTCTATTGGTTTTAGCCGTCGGATTTAGATGGATAACCTATCATCGGATAACACGGATTAGAGACCAAATCAAAGACATCATTGACACTTTGGAGGAGTTTGATATTGATGAACCGCGCAAGGTGACTTTTGAAAAATCTCCCTACCCAATCATTAATGAATTGAACGAATATCTTATTGAAATTATAGATCGAGTACGGCAAAATTATCAAGCAAATAAACAGTTTACCCAAAATGCCAGCCATGAGCTGCAAACCCCACTTGCGGTCATTAAAGGTTATGTAGAGTTGCTGCTTCAATCGCCCAATATGCGCGAAAAAGAGTATGAGGCATTGGGTGCCATTTTGCAAAACACCAATCGCCTTTCTAAACTAAATGCAGCACTCATTCTGCTTTCAAAAATTGAACATCAACGATTCACGGATTTTGAAGATGTGAATTTTAATATTTTGGCTGAGGAAGTTTTGATCAATTTTAAAGACTTGCTTTTTGCTCAAGAAATCGAAATTCAGAAAAAAGAAACTGGTAATTTTAATATAGAAATGAGTGCTGCTTTGGCAGAAATTTTAATTACCAATTTGATACAAAATGCCATTCGTCACAACGAAAGTGATTTTATAGAAATTGAAATATCAGAGGACAAGTTTCAAATTTCAAACCTTGGGAAACCTTCCGACCTCAAACCTCAACAACTTTTTAAACGATTTAAAAGAGATTCTGAAATTGAAGAAAGCCTTGGCTTGGGGCTCTCTATTATTCAACGTATTTGTGAGGTGTCTGATTTGAAAGTTGAGTATCAGATTGTGAGGAACCGACATATTGTTGCTATCCGATTGTAATATGATTTTAGGATTTGAATTGTTCTAATCTGAGTTAAACCATCTATTCTGAGTTTTTTAAATTAAAACCCTACATTTGGCAACAACAAAACGAATCAGCCAAAATGTATAAATCAACGGGTTCTCTCATTGTCTTCCTTTTCTGTGTTTCCGCACTTTTTTCGCAGGTGCAAACCCTTGAGTTGCTTTTTGTTGGCGATGTAATGGGGCACGGTGGTCAAATCGAAGCTGCCGAAGTTGAAGCCAATAAACGGTACGACTACTTTCCTTGTTTTGAATTTGTTTCTCATATCGTAAGCGAGGCCGATTTGGCGATAGCTAATTTAGAAGTGACCCTTCCGGGAAAACCACCTTACAAAGGATACCCTCAGTTCCGAAGTCCAAATGATTTGGCAGTTGGGTTGCGATTGGCTGGTTTTGATATGTTGACCACTGCTAATAATCATTCAAATGATAGTCGCAAAGCGGGTTTAATTAATACCATCGATGTTTGTGAGAAATATGGTTTTCATCAAACAGGTACTTTTAGAAATGCAGAGGAAAAAGAAATTCGATACCCGCTTATCGTTCATAAAGATAATTTCAAAATCGCCTTTGTCAATTATACTTACGGCACCAATGGGCTCAAAACGCAAGCTCCGACCATTGTGAATAGGATTGAAGAGGAACAGATAAAAATTGATTTGGCGGAAGCCAAAAAACTACAACCCGATTACATCATTGCTTTAATGCATTGGGGAGATGAGTATCAATTAATCGAAAACAAAATGCAGCGAAAATTGGTCGATAGTCTTCTCAATTGGGGCGCGGATATGATTGTAGGAGCACATCCGCATGTGGTACAGCCCATTTATCAAAAAACGCATGATACTGAACAAAAATTAGTAGCCTACTCCTTAGGCAATTTTATTTCCAGTCAAACTAAACCAAATACGGATGGTGGCATTATATTAAAAGTAAAGTTGGAGAAGAATTTCCAAAATGGAGAGACTTATCTGATGGGGCATGAGTACCTTCCAATTTGGCGTCATATTGAAAAAAAGGAAAACGGCAAAAAAGTATATCGAGTGTTGCCCATTAGAGATTTTGAAGAAAATGACCATCCAAATTTAAAATTATCTGATCTGGACTTAAAGAAAATGAATAGCTTCGCGCGTCGATTGAAAGAGCATCTGGCGAAATCGGATGGGGTAGAGGCAAAGACTGAATCAAAAATTCAGACTGAAGAAAACCTAAGTGTAAAAAATTAAATTGTATAAATGATAATTTCTGCCATCGTGGCAACAGCCAATAATCTGGTCATCGGAAAAGACAACCAAATTCCGTGGTATTTACCCAATGATTTGAAATGGTTTAAGAAAAACACCTTGAATCATCACATCATCATGGGGCGCAATACTTGGGAGTCATTGGGCAGACCATTGCCAAAAAGAACCAATGTTGTTGTTACACGAGACCTGTTTTATGCTGCAACTGGGGCTGTAATCACTCATTCTATTTCAGAAGCTTTAGAAATTGCGGAAGCGAATGGCGAGGAAGAAACGTTCATTATCGGAGGCGGTCAAATTTACAAACAAACCCAACACCTCTGGGATCGCGTCTATTTGACTGAAGTTGATTTAGAAGTAGAAGGCGATGTCTTTTTTCCTGAATTTCGGGACGAAAGCTGGAAAGAAACTTTTTGCGATGCCCAAGAGCCAGACGATCGAAATAAGTTTAATTACTGCTTTAAGATTTATGAGAAAAGGTGATTGTTAGGATTGTTTGACTATTATTATTGTTGAAAATAACAATCAAACAATCTCAACAATTCAACAATCAATTCCTTTTACATAAAAATGACTTAAAAAGTAAGGGAAGACCACCGCTAAACTGTCTTAGAGAAAAAACGAGCACATGAAATTTCCCAGTCCTATTCCTGTTAAAGAAATTGCGGAACGAATTAATGCCCAACTCATTGGGGATGATACTTTGGTGGCAACAGGTATCAATGAGATTCATAAAGTGGAGAAAGGGGATATTACCTTTTCAGATTTAAAGAAATATTTCAGAAAATCAATAGAATCAGCGGCAACTATCATCATTTTAAATGAGAACGCCGAATGTCCTCCAGGGAAAGCGCTCCTGATTTGTGATGAACCGTTTAAGGCCTATGACAGTATCGTCAAATCTTTTAGACCCGTTCGACCGCTCACCGCTTCTATCAGTGATTCAGCAAAGATTGGTGAAAATGTAATCATTGAACCCAATGTAGTGATTGGGCATAATGTGGTGATTGGGGACAACAGCCATATCATGGCCAACACGGTGATTTATGACAATGCGATTATTGGAAAAAATGTAGTGATTGAACCCAATTGCAGCATCAGTACCCATGCCTTTTATTTTAAAAAACATCCTAATAATTTTGAACGGTGGCGCTCTGGCGGGCAAACCATCATCGAGGATAATGTTCATATTGGAGCGGGTTCGACCATTGCTCAAGGGGTATCAGGAAATACCGTAATAGGTGAAGGTTCAAAACTCGATTGCCAAATCATGCTTGGTCATGGAGTAGTCGTGGGTAAAAATTGCCTGATGGCTGCACAAGTCGGCATTGGTGGAAAAACCATCCTCGAAGACGATGTCGTTTTGTATGGACAGGTTGGAATCGCTCAAAATTTACGCATCGGAAAAGGTGCCGTAATTTTAGCCAAATCAGGTGTTTCCAAAAACTTAGAAGAAGGTAAAGTTTACTTCGGTTACCCCGCACAAGAGATGAAAACCAGCTATAAAGAGTTGGCCGCCCTACGCCAATTGCCTGACTTTCTGAAAAACATGAGGAATCCTATTTCCTGAAAATGTAGCACAGGCATCCCTGCCTGTGCAGATGTTTTCGTGAATTCAATTTTTTTTGGTTCAATTTTCAATTATTACGAAGGAGTTAAAAAAATAATCAATTACGCTTGGGCTTTGCACAGGCATCCTGCCTGTGCAGATGTTTTCGTGAATTCAATTTTTTTTGGTTCAATTTTCAATTATTACGAAGGAGTTAAAAAATAATCAATTACGCTTGGGCTTTGCACAGGCATCCTGCCTGTGCAGATGTTTTCGTGAATTCAATTTTTTTGGTTCAATTATCAAGTATTACGAAGGAGTTAAAAAATAATCAATTACGCTTGGGCTTTGCACAGGCACGGATGCCTGTGCTACATTGGAGAAGTTGATTAAAAAGAATAGCCAACCTAAATCTCACATCTCTGCGAACCTCCGTGCTTCTCTGTGAACCTCTGTGTCCCAACTTCTTAAAAATCAATTCAATTATTTCTAATAAAATTTTGTAATTCACTGATAATCAG
Organism: uncultured Saprospiraceae bacterium; assembly: GCA_937924495.1. Classification (GTDB taxonomy): domain Bacteria; phylum Bacteroidota; class Bacteroidia; order Chitinophagales; family Saprospiraceae; genus JAGQWW01. The sequence continues at coordinate 10,515 of CALDSS010000125.1, read as the reverse complement.
GCCATATTTGTTGTGACTTAACTAACTTCATACTAAGAGAAAAATGGCAATTCAACTACCTGAATTAAACAAACGGTATTACACCACCGGTGAAGTGGCAAAATTTTTCAATGTAACCAGAGCCACTATTCGATACTGGGAAACCAGATTTTCAATTTTACAAGCACATAAGTTTGGCAATGGAGAGCGTCGCTTTCGAGCAGACCAGGTGGAAATGATTCAAAAAATTTATGACCTCGTAAAAGTCAAAGGTTACACCATCAAAGGGGCCGAAAAGGAAATCACAGAAAACAGAAATTGGTATCGAAATAAAGACAAGACGCTTCGAAAATTAAAAGAGATTCGTTCCAATTTAGAAGGATTGAGAGTGCAGATTTAGTCATACTGTTAGCAGATTTGGCTCCAAGACTGCCCTAAAAAAAGCGAGCACCAAACAAAAGGAAGGAGAAATTTGTTTGATGCTCTAGAGATGGAGTTTATATGCTCCAAATATATGGGTAAATCTTCAAATGTCAATACATAATAATGTGATTGAGCGAAAGTTTAACATTTAATCTGGTTCAATTGGTTCAGATGCCTTGCTTTTTATCCTTCCTTTTTTACTATAAATTAAGTTTACTAAATCTTTAGAAGACTCAAAACTAATATGATACCGAGGCTTTTGATTCATCTTTTCAACCTCAAGTAAAGCGCTTACAAACTGAACGTCTTTGTATTTTTTATTCCAACACTTCTTTACGCGTTTTGGCAATTGGTCTTCTTTTAATTGGCGCGTAGATTCGATCCAATTTCCATATTGGTCAAAATTGGCAACCATATAATTATCACCTGAAAAGAAACTCGCTGTATATTTTCCATCGAAAAATTCCCACTCTAGCACTTCTTTGCCTGGATATTTTTTCTGAAAATTATTTTCAATCGCTTCAGGAATCGTTTGCCCGAAGAGGCAAAAAGTAGAGATTGTAAATATGAAAGTAGGGAGGAATTGATAAAATCTATTCATTCTTTAATCTGGATTTTTTATGAAACTTGGTTCATAAGCTTTAACACAAAGCTAATGATAAACTCCTAATGACCTCAATTTATTTTATCATTTGATTTGAATACCTATTACTGCTTTTCTTATGGGTAAATTAATTTTTTACCTTTGTGCGATTTTTTAACAGGATGTCCCTGTGTTTTGTTGTAAAATGTTGATTTTCAGGTATTTATAATTTATGAAAATTTATATAAAAAACAACTGAAAAATTGAATTTCCGTAAAAAGAAGTTATACGCCAAATGAATGCCAATTCGCATCTAAAGAAAGCGTAATAAAATTTGTACCTAAAATTTGAAAATGAATAAACGACTGGTCAATATCGCCGGATGGGCGGTTTTCGCTATTTCAACAATTGTTTACTACCTATCAGCTGAGCGAACAGGGAGTTTGTGGGACTGTGGAGAGTTCATTGCTGGAGCTTATAAATTGGAGGTTGTGCACCCACCCGGAGCCCCTTTCTTTTTGTTGGTTGGTAGAATGTTCACTTGGGTAGCTGAGTTACTTTCTGATAACCCAGCGGATATCGCTTTCGCGGTCAACATGATGTCTGGTATAGTGACGGCTTTTGCGGCCATGTTTGTTGCTTGGTCAACCATGATCTTAGGTAAAATGATTTTTGTAGGAAGAGAAGGGGAGTTGTCCGAATCTGAAAACTACGCTGTAATTGGAGGTGGATTTTTGGCTGGTTTGACGACTGCGTTTTGTTCTTCAATTTGGTTTTCGGCGGTAGAAGGGGAAGTATATGCGATGTCGCTGACTTTTACTTGTCTTACCCTATGGGCGGTGATGAAATGGTATAACCTACCAGATACTGCAAAAAGCGATCGTTGGATTGTATTTGCCATTTATTCATCTGGTTTATCTATTGGAGTTCACTTATTGTCTATGTTGACCTTTCCTGCACTTGCGATATTCTACTATTTCAAAAAATATAAAAACCCCAACTTCCTCGGTGTGGTAGCTGCGGCAGGCCTCGGTGTTGGATTAATAGTTTTGATACAATCTTTAGTGATTACAGGTATTCCTATCCTTTGGTCAACGCTCGAATTAATGATGGTAAATGGTATGGGATTGCCTTTCTATTCAGGAATAGTTCCGTTACTTTTAATTTTAGCTGGCGTGTTTTATTTGGCAATTCGTTTTGTTCGTCAAAGGGGAAATCGACTTTTGGAAATGTTGGTGATGGGATTGATGGTAACGGTTATTGGTTATTCAACTTTTGGAGTAGTGGTCATCAGAGCAGAGGCGAATACGCCAATTAATATGAATGAGCCGAGTGATGCGATGCGTTTGATACCTTACCTTAATCGTGAGCAGTATGGAGAACGGGCATTGCTTCATGGGCCAACGTATAAAGCTCAGCCGAAAAGTACAGAAACAGAAGAGCGATACGGACGATTGGGCGATAAATATGAAATTGTTGACGAGAAGGTTTCTTACGTTTATGATAGTAAAGACAAAATGCTCTTTCCGCGTATGTCGGATGGAACGCAGGGCAGACCAAATCTTTACAAAGCATGGACTGGTAAAAAAGGAAACGGAAAGCCAACGATGGCTGAGAATATTGCTTTTATGGTCAAATACCAATTGGGATGGATGTACACGCGATATTTCTTTTGGAATTTTGTAGGACGCCAAAATGCGGATCAAGGATTATACAAATGGAATAAGAAGGACGGTCATTGGTTTAGTGGAATTCCGTTTTTGGATGAGGCTCGATTGTACAACATGGACAAAGAACCAGCCACACGTGCAGAAGCGAAGGGTAGAAATAAATATTATGCCCTTCCTTTGATTTTTGGTTTGTTAGGAATGTTTTTTCACTTCAAAAGCAGGCCAAATGATGCGTTAGGCTTATTCGCCTTATTTGTCATTACAGGTATTGGGATTATCATCTATTCCAATCAACCACCAAATGAGCCGCGTGAACGAGACTACGTTTTGGTAGGTTCATTCTTCACTTTTGCAATGTGGATTGGAATGGGAGCTATGGCGCTTTTTTCTATTTTTAAAAGTAGATTGAATCTTGGTGGAACCCCCTCCGCTGCATTAGGATGTGGTTTGGTTGCTTTAGCTCCTCTTTTGATGGTGACTCAAAATTTTGATGATCATAATCGAAATGGAATTTATGCTTCACGTGATTATGCAACGAATTTCTTAAACAGTTGCGAACCAAATTCTATCATTTTTACCTACGGTGACAATGATACTTATCCACTTTGGTATGCACAGGAGGTAGAAGGAATTCGTACAGATGTTCGGGTGGTCAACTTGAGTTTGATTGCGGTTGATTGGTATATCAATCAATTGAGAAGAAAAGTAAATGATTCTGCTCCGATAAAGATGACGATTCCAGCGGAAGCGATAAGAGGTAAAAAACGAAACTCAATCCTATACCCAGGAGACGGTGCCACAGGCAACAGAGATATGAATGTTTATTCATGGTTGAAATTTGTCGGTGAAGAAAACAAAGTGCCTTTGCAAAATGGCCGAATGGCTGACACCTATCTACCATCGAAGAGAGTGCACATTCCTATAGATAAAAATAGAATTAAGGCTAACAATGTAGTCAATATGCCTGATTCTTTGATTGTAGATAAGATGCCAATTAAGTTGGCGAATGACATGAAAAACTTCCGATATATCCTGAAGGATGACTTGGCAGTATTGGATATCATCGCAAGTAACATTCACGAACGTCCAGTTTACTTTGCCGTGACTTGTCGTCCTGACAATATGTTGGGGCTTCAAGATTACATGCAACTGGAAGGTTTGGCCTTGAAAGTCGTACCAGTCAAATCTAATTCAGAGCGACAATATAGTACGATGGGTAATGGTCGAGTGAACCACGAAAAGATTTATGATAACATCATGAATAAATGGAAGTGGGGTAACTTGGACAAAAAGGAAATGAATGTAAATCATAGTTATGGGCCAAGTGTTCAGAGTCATCGAGTTGCTATTTTAAGAGCGGCTGAATCATTTGTGAACATCGGTCAAAAGCAAAAAGCAATTGATTTGGTGGATAAATATTTTGAAGGTTTCCCTCAAATGAATTTTGCGTATGATTACAATACTTGGATGATGGCCAATGTCTATGTCAAAGCAGGTGCATTCGATAAAGCGAAACCCATTTTTGAGGATTTGGCTGTTGAGACAAAAGCTCATTTAGATTTTTACGCTTCCATTGATCCGTCGCATTTAGAAAGTCAGGACGGTTTTGGTAGAGATTATATTTTTGCCAATCGTACCAAAGATTATCTGATTGCTGGAGCAGAAGAAATGAAAGATTCAGATATGGTTAATCGTTTCAAAGAAATGTTTAAGAATTTCAATTCGGTTCCTGCATTGAATTAATTTTCTAAAAAGATAAACCTTTAAATGTGCTGCCTCGTAATTTGGGGTAGCACATTTTGTTTATATGAGCTCAATTATTTTACATAAAAAATGTCTGGTTTGTGGTTCTGAAAATTTCAGTGAACAACTGAAATTAAAGGATTATTCCATCTCAGAAGAAGACTTCGAGCTGCAAAGTTGTAATAATTGCTCCTTCGTTTTTACCCAAAATATTCCTACTCAGGCAACCATAGGTCCTTATTATCAAAGTGAGGATTACATCTCGCATTCCGATACAAAAGAGGGTTTGATCAATAGCCTTTACCATACGGTAAGAGAATGGATGTTGAAAAGTAAATTCAATTTACTAAATCGATATTCAAAAGAAAAGACATTGCTCGATGTGGGCACGGGTACCGGTTATTTTTTAAATTTCATGAAAAATAAAGGGTATGATGTGTTGGGTGTTGAAGTAGATGAGGATGCGCGCAATTTTGGAAAAGAGAAATTTGGTTTAGAAATTTTGGCACCCAAAAAGATGCTGGAAAATAGCATCCATGAAAAATTCGATGCCATCACCATGTGGCATGTGCTCGAACATTTACACGAGCCAGATGCGTATTTTTCTTCTTATAAAAAGCTTCTAAACGAAGATGGTGTTTTGGTGATAGCAGTTCCTAATTGCGCTTCCTATGATGCTAAACATTATGGAAAACATTGGGCCGCTTATGATGTTCCTCGTCACCTATGGCATTTCACTCCTTCCACTATTGAGAAATTAGGAGAGCGAAACGGCTTTAAGTTAATTGAGAAAAAACGATTACCTTTCGATGCATTTTATTGTTCGCTTTTAAGCGAAAAATATAAGGGCAATAAATTGTTTTTTATCAGTGGTTTCTTGATTGGAGGAATCAGTTGGCTCCAAAGTCTATTCAATATTGATAAAACCAGTTCATTAACCTACGTGTTTAAAAAGATATAGCAAAAGCCGCTTGGCTATTGCGATAATTTAAGAGATGTTCTTCACTTATGGCAAAGCAATCCGATACCTTCAAGACTTTCCTCAAAACATTTCCAGAGATAGAATTACCTATTACTTTAGGCGAGAACACCCACATGGAGTTCAGCAAAAGAAATGATCCATTAGCAGGTGCGCTCATTCACCAATACATTCAGGCATTTGAAAAACTTCCTTCGGATGAGTTGACGGAGTACATTGCCTGTTTCCGTATTGCAAAATTGAAGGAGTTTCAAGCAGTTGTGTATTGGCGAGCTGGCTTGATGGATTACCGATACATATTAGCGACTTACGATAAAAACGGTACTCAAATAGATAGCCGTGTCATAGCAGGAATGTACAGCGACGGCGAAAAACTTACTCAATCTGTAGCAACCATTGCTCAAGATTGGGGAATCTCTATCGCTACAGGCCAATCTGATGCCTCTTCGGGCGAATATGATCCTGAGGCAAATACTGTTTTTGCATTGGAGTTGATGCCAGATGGAACGATTGAGAATGAGTAGGTGCTTAGACAGAATTAGGTTAAAGAATAGAATGTGCTTATTTTTTAGGGCGAAATAGCGGAAAAAGAAACCGTTCTAAATTAAAATCAATTTTGTCCAAGCACTTAGGTGGTTCACGGAAATCTTAAGAAACTATTATCACGCTCTAATCTTAATCCGAAAATTCATTTTTTGGCTACTTTTGGTTGTTAAAAATAAACAAGCCAGAAATGAGTAAACTATCCTCTCTTTTTTCCTCTTTGATTTTCCTGTTGTTGACGATTTGTGCTTGCGAAGCTCAAACAACAGAAACGACTACACTTCCTCAAGAAGAAAAAGTAAAAACCAATGCCCCTGTTCAACCTCGTCTTTACACCGTAATTGGGGTAGGGGATATGATGCTCGGGACGAATTATCCATCCAAGAATCATTTGCCACCCAATGGAGGAGCAGATTTACTATCAGATGTCAACCACATTTTGCAAGATGCAGATGTAACCTTTGGAAACTTAGAAGGAACGATTTTGGACAAAGGAGGAACAGCTAAAAGATGCCAGAATCCAAACCTTTGCTATGCTTTCCGTTCACCAGAGTCCTACATTCAGCACTTTGTAAATGCAGGTTTTGATGTAGTCAGTATTGCCAATAATCACACAGGAGATTTCGGTCCTTCAGGCCGAAAAAAAACAAAAGAAGTGCTTAGGAACTCAGGTATTGCCTTTGCTGGTTTGGCTGGAACTGATGAAGTTGCTTTTTTTGAGAGAGCAGGCAAACGCTGGGGCTTTTGTGCGTTTGCTCCCAATAGTGGTACTTGTGATATCAGACAACTATCCTATGCGCGTAGCATTGTAGAGCGAGTGGCTGCCGAATCAGATATTGTTATCGTTTCTTTTCACGGAGGGGCGGAAGGAGCAAAAAATCAGCGGGTCACGAAAGCAACAGAGAAATATTACGGTGAAAATCGAGGCAATGTTCATGCATTTGCTCATACGGTGATTGATGCAGGAGCCGATATTGTTTTTGGACATGGGCCACATGTTACTCGTGCGATGGAGTTGTATAATGATCGGATTATTGCGTATAGTTTAGGAAATTTTTGCACCTATGGTCGTTTCAATTTGAGAGGTGCAGCTGGAATTGCTCCAATACTAAAGGTGCATGTAGATGATAGAGGACGATTTGTCTATGGACAACTGACTCCCATTTATCAACAAAAAACGCATGGGCCTAAGGTTGACCCACAAAACAGAGCGATTAGAAAAATTAAAGAATTGACAAAGCAGGACTTTCCAAATACGCCATTGGAAATCTATGAGGACGGGACAATCTTTAAAACGGAATTTTAAGTTGACTAAGGATTATTCTTCTCTTTTCTTATTCTTTTTTTCAGCTAATCTCTTTTCAACTTCGGTCAGTACTTCTTCATAGGAAGGTACATTTTTGTCAGATTCTGATCTTTTGGTTTTTGATCTCTTTTTAGTGGTAAGGAAGGTGAAGACTCTCATTGGTGTAGTGTTTACTTATAGTGTCACAGGAATTGTTTGGTTCCTCGGTAGTATCAGTATTAAGTTAAGCCGTAAATGTAAAAGGAAAATTGATTTTAACAAATTAAAAATATTGTTAATTCAAATTTAGTCAAATGTAAAATTAACAATATATTCTCAAAAATAAATAAAAAACTCCAAACAGAGGATAAAAAGACAGATTTTAGGGACTAACGACCTAACTCATATTTTTTGCTTCTACTGATTTTGTAGTATGCGGAACTGCTTTCAATCTTCTTTTGTCGATTAATTTTCCAGTTACGGAGCAAACACCGTATGTTTTGTTTTCAATTCTGAGCAAAGCTCCTTTAAGATTTTGGTGGAACTGTCTTTGACGATTAAACATATTTGAAAGCCGGTCTTTGTCGGCATTTAAACTGCTATCATCCACCCAATCTGCTCTTCTTGAGTCCAAAGAACTTTCGTTAATATCAGTCAGTTGATCCTGAAGATACATGAGGTCTTCTTCAACGTTTTCAATTTTCTTTAGGATGATTTCCTTAAACTCTTTCAGTTCCTGATCGCTGTATCGTGCATTTTCTGCCATTTTATATAGTTTGTTTAGTAAACGCTAATTTATTTAAAAAATTAAGACTCAATAACTTATCTCCTCATTTTCCATTTCCAAAAGTCATGATTCCAACTCAGAAAAGATTAAAAAAGGCTATTATCAAATGTAAGATAAATGACATTGGTTGTTAAGTTACTTTCAACAAAAGAAAGAAAAATTTAGGCCAAAAACAATATGGAATTTGTAAAAACAAGAATCTACCAATTGCTTTAGGTATTTAGTGCACCGCAGACACTTAACACTTGCCCCGAAACATAAGCGCCCATATCAGAGCCAAGAAATACACAAGCATTTGCGACATCTTCTCCAGTTCCGAGCTTTTTCATAGGAATATTAGAAAGGAAATTTTCTTTTGTTTTTTCATCCAAAACTTCAGTCATTTCTGTTTCGATGAATCCTGGAGCGATAGCATTGCATCTAATATTTCGCGAACCTACTTCTTTGGCTATAGACTTTGTAAATCCGATAATACCTGCTTTAGAAGCGGCATAGTTGGCTTGGCCAGCATTGCCAAAAACACCTACCACCGAACTCATATTAATGATAGAGCCGCCTCGGTTTTTGAGCATTGGACGTAGTGCATGTTTAGTAAGGTTGAAAACAGATTTCAGGTTTACTTCAATCACCTGGTCCCACTGTTCTTCTCCCATTCGAAGCATCAAAGTATCTTTTGTAATTCCAGCATTATTGATAAGAATATCAATTTTTCCAAAGTTGTCGAGTACTTGTTTGACCAATGCCTCTGCTTGTGAAAAATCAGCTGCATCTGATTGAATGGCTTCTGCTCTTACGCCCATTCCTTCTATTTCTTTTTGAAGTGCGATTGCTTTTTCTGCCGACGAGCGATAGGTGAAAACAACATCTGCCCCTTCTTTTGCATATTTTCGAACAATTTCTGCACCGATGCCCCTTGAGCCACCCGTAATTAATGCTACTTTTCCATCAAGTAATCCCATAATTTTTGTTTTGAATTTGAGCGGTTAAGTACGGGACAAAAGTAAAATAAGAGGTTTACTAAACTTAATTTCTAAAAAACTCGTGAATAGATTTAATTAAATCAGTGCATTTAGCGAAAGCGAAGTTTAGTAAACCTATGTTTTGTCCTGTACTCAGTTTGAGCGGCTAAAGTAGTGTTTTTCAATAGAAAGTGGTTTTTAGATGCCTTTGTAAATATTTTGTTTTTGCTGAAAATATCAATGATTAATTTTTTGCTTTTTTAAATTGTTGACAGTTAATATATTAAATATTATTTTTTTAACAACTTGAAAAGTCACCATTAATCAGGTATTAAATATATGGAGTTAGTTTTCGTAATTTTGAGAAGACGAAATTATTGCCTTCCTCTTTTCTTCTCCCCCAATTTGTCTTTATCCGAAATCTTTTGAAAAAAGTCTCACTCAATAGAGTCCAATCTGAAATGGGTTGTAGCATAAACCATGCTTTTTTTTCGATAATTGATGCAAGGAGAACCGCGCGAATTGTAAGTTGGTGCTTTAGACAATTCAATCACGGAATTATAAAATTATTGATAATCAACCTCATTAAACGCAACGTAGATTAATAAATCATTCTTATGAAAAAAACGCTTCTAACTTTTATTTCGATTTTTACTTTTCAACTGAGTTATGCCCAATTACAATTAGGATTAATTGTAAATGAATTTGCAGAAAGATTGGAAGTTTATGCTTTCCATGAAGATCCACTTTTTACATCAGAAAAAACTTATTTGGCTACTGGTCAGGTAACTTTGGTTGTGAATACAGGGAATGAACTTAAGAATGTAACCACGGTGAATGGAATGTGGGATATGAATTCAAAAGCAACAGCTCCAATTGAAAATCCGACAAAGGATTATATTTCCTTTGGATTTGACAAGTACATGAAATTTCCAATTTCAGGATCTAAGCCTGCATTGTTGTTTACTGTTGAATATACCAAAGATACAGATGTTCACTTGGTGAAAAATGATGACCCTTTTGTGAAAATTCCTAACTCCCTTAATCTAAATCCAGGGAATGAGCTATCAATGGTGAATCTTGCTGATGGAGTCAATTTGCTCAGTTATAATTCAAATTACGAACCATGCGGCCCAAGTTCTTTACCTTGTGGTTTTGAGGAGCATTATGCAGAGGCTTTGAAACAAAATGAAGCCCAAGAGCAGACTGCAAACCAAAAAGACGGAACCTCTATCATGGCAAGTGATATTGAGAAAGCAGGAAGACAATAAGTATAAAATGATTAGCTATTGGGAATCTCATTCTCAATAGCTAATCAAAACCAACTATAACGAACATTAACCCTACCTCGTTTATGATAACAGCTAAAGCTAAAACACCATAAAAAACTTTCCTACTCTCTATTTTCCGTTCAATTTTTCCCTGAAGTTGTTTAAGAATTCATGATTTCGCGAAAGTGAGAAAATTTTATTCTGAATAAGGCAAAAACCACAGTCGATGCCTTAGCATCAACGAGGATTTTTAACGCAATTCAGGATAAAATTTGCCGCTTGCAGCCAATCAA
>CALDSS010000124.1 GCA_937924495.1 uncultured Saprospiraceae bacterium | reverse complement strand
TGAAGGCGAACCGGTCTATCAAATTTCACTAACCAACACAAATGGTTTGTCGAATATCCGTTGGAGTGGTGATGCAGATGCAAATGGTAATTTCAATCCAAACCTTCCAGGTAACTACACCGCTACAGTCGATTTTGAAATTGATAATTGTCGTTACTCATTGAGTACAAATTTGATAGTTCATCAAAAACCAACCTCAGAATTTTTACTATCCAATAGTACAAGTTGCCAAAGTGAAATAATCACTGCAGAGTACATTGGCAATGCCTCTCCAAACGCCAATTACAATTGGGATTTTAATCAAGCCAATGTTTTATCGAACGCTTCATCCGTATTTTATGAATTAGAATATCCGACACCAGGCACACAAGAAGTTAGTTTAAGGGTAGAAGAAAATGGGTGTTTTTCAACTACGGAAACCCAAACTATACAGATAGATGAAAGATTAATAGAGCCATTTATCAATTGTGATGTAACCACAAATAGAATCAAATTTACATGGGATGACGTTCGTAATGCCAATGACTACCAAATTGATATTTTAAGTAGTCAAAGTGGAAGTCAAAACGGAAATAGTTATGTTTTTGATAATCTAAATATCAATGAAGAAGTAACCATTTCGGTAACTGCCAATTCAGGCAATAACTGCCCATCGACTCAATCACAAAAAACCTGTATCACGAAAGATTGTCCACCACGAGGATTATCGATAGCCACAGTGAACACCACTTTCTGCGAAGGGGATACGAATAGTTATCAATTGGAAGCAACAATTGATGGTACTCGACTCAATAACTATAGTTGGAATGGAGTAGGCGTCAGCTCAACAGGAGAATTTTCGCCAGCCAATTTAGTAGCAGGGGAGTATAATGTATCGGTGGCCTATGAAGAAGCAGGTTGCTCTTACAGCCAAACCACCACCTTGAATATTGAGCCAAATCCGTCACTTAACTTAACCGTAAATAGTCCAATATGGCGAATAAATAATGTGGGAACGATTAGCGCCAATCCATCAGGCGGAAGACCTCCATACAATCTCAACTGGGATAATGGTTCCACTCAAAACCAATTAGAAAATCTGGATTTTGGCACCTACTGTGTCACCTTGACAGATGAAAACGGATGCGAAGAAATACAATGCGAGGAAATCACAGAAGGCAATTACGTTGTAAAACCAATTCATGTTATATGTCCAAGGGACTTTTTGAGGTTCAATATTACCCCACGAATTGGGGCAGATTTTGAGTGGAGTCCAAACACTGGATTGAGCTGTGGCACTTGTCCCAATCCATTTGTATCGCTTCGAAAAACAACTTTCTATGATGTAAAAGCGACCTTGCCAAATGGTCAATCAGAATCCACCAGAGTGATGGTGGTGGTACTGCCCCAAGTGATTTGTTCTTTCAAAAAAGAAGCACCAGAAAATTGGGATTTTATAATGTCAGATTTGGATTTGAATAACCTTACGGAAAAGGATATTCAAAAAGTGGAAGAAAGAATTATCAATTTTTACGAAGCAAACGAAGTCAACATTTATCCAAACCCAACTAAAGGGCAATTAACCGTAGCTTCATCGAATGTTTTTACCTCAATTGAAATCTATGATATGAGTGGTAGAACAGTTATGAAAACGAATTCAACAACAATTGATTTGTCAAATCACTCAAAAGGTATCTATTTTTTCAAGATTATTTTTGAGAATGAAACAGTTGTCAAACGAGTAGTGGTTCAGTGATTTATAGTTAAACAACTGATAATCAATGTTTTAATAAAAAAATGATTCTCGAAACGATTCGAGAATCATTTTTTTTTGTTGTTAAAAAAAATGGGTATATGTTATAACTTTGAATCATAAACAAAATCGGAGGCCGAAGGCATCATTCATGTAACAATAATTCGTAGAGGTCTTTTTGATGAGTGATGTTTGCGGCCGCTTTTGTTTCCTTCCTTTCTAAAGTTCCTCAAAAAACAATTCATCAATATAATATTCTCTGGTTCGAGGATTGTAATTATCAAAACAATCTCCATTTCCGCTTCTCATTATACTTGTGCATGTTCCATTCAAAAAGCTGGTTTCTTTGTGGTCCCGTCTAAGATAACAATGACCTAATTCATGAAAAATAACCATCTCTTTTGCAAAGGCGGAAGAGTTGTTCCAAAATCCTAAATCAACAACGACATCGCCCGGAAGATGAGTGCCATAGGTACAAGTTCCAGCTACAAAATTTTCGCTGATTTCTTCGATAGTTCCATTAATTCCGTGTTGCTCCAAATTTACTACAAAGCCACGCCGAGCAGCCTCAATCTCAAATTGTTCAAAATAGGGGAGCAATGACTCATCAATTTGGCCATTGAGGATCTCTGGCTCTGATTCAAGGATGACTTCTTCTTGTAGGCAACTAAAAAGAGAAAGAATTAAAACTAAAGGGAGGATTACTCGAACTAACTTTTCCATGATTTCTGGTTTTAAAAAATAACGAAATGGAAAAGTTCTTTATAAGCGTTGAGTTTGATGAGCTTATAAAACCCAAATTGCCCGAGATTTATTTTATCGAATTTGGTTTAAATTTGAATAATGAGGTTACTCTACCATATTATAATACAGCTTGTAAAATTTTCGTCCATCTGGCTCTACACCTTTCACGATTTGTTCCTTATCGCCATGAATATAAACATGAAAGTTTTTGTCCAATTTCAAGACACTTTTAAACAAGCGACTTTGCTGTTTTACGGCAGGCATTGATATTTCGAATGAATCATTTAGGTTCAATCTTTTATCATGGTCATAGTCGTCTCCAAAGCGTTTAAAAGATTCAATTACATTTTCATCACGCAAAACATCCGAGGCAAATTCTTCTTTATCAAAAGCCTCATTTTTCTTGAAATAATCTATTGAGCGATTGAGCAAATCAATTTTTTCTGTGCTTTCAGGTTCGAATTCTGCTGCATATTGGCCTTTTACAAAGGCCTCGGTCATGGTTAAAAATTCCTTCGTTTGATGATATTCGTTGGTATAATGCTCAATTTGAAGAAAATCATTTTTCCAAAATTCAGCTTGTTTGTTCCCATTGGTATTGTCAAAAACCAAAATTTCAAAACCTTCTTCCTGATTAGTTCTGAAAATTAGACAACCCTTGTCCAGTCCATTCAGGTCAAATCCATTTTCAAGATCAATGTTGAAATTCACATCCTGCCTTTCTAATTTTAAAAAGGGAACTTTTGACTCTGACTTGAAAATTCCGATAGCTTCCACCATCTCATCTCCCAATTGGATATCAGAAATATGAGCAATACTCAAATCTCCACTTTTGATATTTGGATGTCCAGTTACGTCGTATAACTTCTTTGCAAGGGTTCGAGAATTGAAAATAAAGGAATCCGGATCTTCAAAAATAGCTTTCGCCGCATGGTAAAGTGAGGTTTCTGATTCAATATTAGAAAACCTAAAAAATTCAAGTGCCTTAAAAGCGGACGTAAAGTATTTGAGAATGTGAGGAACCGTTTCAATACCAAAATCAGTCATCTTTAGAGATAAAAGCAGATTTTCGTTTTTCAACCTGTTTCCGATGTGATGTGTTATGAGGCGTCCCAATTTTGCCTCGTTGAAATTTAAAACGATCATGACCCGGTTAGTTTTGGCGTTTTGATTCAAGTATTAGTACGTGAACCGATTGTAAGTTTAATTCCGGGTAGTTTTCCCCCGATGTGTAGAGCGTAAATGTATGAGATAAATCGAAATATTAAAAAATATTTTAGGTTCATTTAGGAAACGGTAATTTTTTAGAACCTTTGCGTAAAATTACCGAGTTTGAGCAAGCAGATCTCCCATAAATTTATTGCGATTGAAGGCAATATCGGCACCGGAAAAACAACCCTATGCCAAAGAATGGCCAATGACTTTGGGTGTAAAATGATTTTGGAGCAGTTTACTGATAATCCCTTCCTGCCTCTTTTTTATCAAAACCCTGAACGGTACGCTTTTCCAGTTGAGTTGTTTTTCATGACCGAAAGACACAAACAATTGCAAGAAGAACTTTCTCAAACTGACTTGTTCTCCAGTTTTTCAGTCTCTGATTACTATTTTGTGAAGACCTTGCTTTTTGCAAAGAATAATTTGAAAGATGATGAGTTTCGGCTTTTTCAACGACTTTTCAATGTTTTAAATAATAGTTTTAAAGAACCTGATTTATTGGTGTATTTACATCGACCAATTGAGGAACTAATTGCCAACATCAAAAACAGAGATAGAGATATTGAAAAAGATATTTCAGCTGATTATCTCATGGAAATACAAAATGCATATCTCGAATTTTTTAAAAATCAAACCAGAATACCTGTTTTGATTTTAAATATTGAAGGAATGGATTTTAAAGAAAATGAGAATGATTACAAAATGATAATTGACTCATTATCAGAGACTTATCCTATTGGGACTCACCGAAAATCTTTTGTGAAAGGATAATTTTGGAGCAAAAAAAAACCACACCATGCTTGGAATTGTGCAGAGGATGTGGTCAAAACGCTTTGCTTAGAATTCTTTACCCTGAGGGCGATGAAGAATTCCTCGTTTAACGGTTTTTAGAAAAAAAATGGGGGAAAAATTTGGTGTATGCACCTCCCAGATTATCATCCAGTAAGGTGCATTCACCAAGGGAGAATAAATAGAAGGGGGGAATATTTATTCTGAGGGATGTATTACAAACATCTACATATAGTATTTCAATTACTATGCCTATTCACCAATTTGGGTTAGACGATAGCTGTATATAAAAAAGCGATATATCTAAGTTTATGATATTTAGAATGTTGTTATGAAAATTATTTTTCAAATTATTTTGGGTGCTTTAGAAAATGATTGTCAAAATACTTGAAAATGAATGCTACCATAAACCTGTTAGAGAAGATTTAACTTTGTTAAAATTTTCTACCTTCGCTACAATAACATTCATTCCTGAATTGTTAATTGAAAATTGTTGTTCAGTCAATTTTTGCTAACCTCTGACTTAATTGACGAAATCTAATTTTATGAGCAGAAGAACCATCTTCACCGGACTATCAATCCTGGTATTTTCTTTTCAAATTTTTGCCCAACAGACAACCGCTTTTACCGAAGCTAATCTGGATTTTAAAAGAGGGCAAAGCTTTTATGATGACGGTCTTTTTGGCCAAGCTATGGCCGAGTTCACCAAGGTTTTACAAAAATTACCGCCTGTCGGAGAGCCTGAGTCTGATTTGCTTCGGATGAAGGCCGAATTAAATTACGCAAAATCTGCGGTTCGATTGGATTTGCCTGATGGCGAAAAGCTGATGCTTGAGTTCATCAGAAAGTATCGACCTGACCCAATGGCCAATCAAGCGCTCTTGGATATTGCTGATTATTATTTCAATGCGCGGAAATATGAAGAAGCGGTTAAGTTTTATCAAATGGTTCCGCTTTATCAATTGTCTGGAAGTGATAAGGCTGAGGTGAAATTCAAATTGGGATATGCCCATTTTGTCCAAAAAGATTTCAAATCGGCGAAAAATCATTTTTACCACATTCGCCAATTGCAAAACTCCGAGTATCGAGAAAAGTCCAATTATTATTATGGGCTTTGCGAGTTTTTTGAAGGAAATTATGATCAAGCAATTGGTGCTTTCAAAATAGCGGAGCGCGACCCAAGATATGCGAAGCACATTCCATATTACTTAGCTCAAATCTATTTTGCACAGAAAAAATTTGATCAACTTATTAAAGAAGTTGAACCCCGATTGGATGGAACTGGAATAAAAAATAAACCAGAAATGCATGGCCTCGTGGGTCAAGCCTATTTTGAGAAAGGAAATTACAAAAAGGCACTTTTCCATTTAGAAAAATATGCCGCTGGTTCTAACTCCTTGAGAGAAGATGAATTTTATCAATTGGGATATACTCAATATAAAACTGGAAACTATAAACAAGCGATTTCTAACCTAAAAGAGTTGAGTCGAAGTAACACGCCTCTTGGCCAGCAAGCCATGCACCTTTTAGGTGACAGTTATTTAAAAACAGGCAATAAAGAAAATGCAAGAAATGCATTCGGAGTAGCTTCTAAAATGGATTTTGATGTTGATACGCGCGAAGATGCAATTATCAATTATGCAAAGCTTTCTTATGAATTGAAACAAGATTCAGATGCATTGGAAGCATTGCAATCTATTCGCTCTACTTCAAGGCATTATAATGAAGCGCAGCGATTGATGAGTGATTTGTTCTTGAATTCAAGAGATTATGCACGTGCTCTTCAATTGATTGAAAAGATGCCGAACAAAACTCCTCAAATCAGAGAGGCTTACCAAAAGGTGGCTTATCTCAGAGCATTGGAGTTGATTAAACAAGGAGATAATTCAGGCGCTCGTGCACTGCTCAATAAATCTTTGCAAGTACCCGTAAATGAAGAGTACAAAGCGTTAGCTACTTTTTGGAGTGGGCGACTGGCTTATGATTCGAAAGACTATAATTCAGCGATTCAGTATTTGAAGCAATATGATTTGATGTCGAGAGGGATAAATAATTTTCCACCAGAGGCCTCTCCATATATGGCGAGTTACATAATGGGCTATTCTTATTTGAAAAAGAAAGAATACTCAACGGCGGGTGGTTATTTTCAAGATGCAGTGGCGGGTATCAAAAGAAACAGCCCTTATATCACCAATCCAAGAATAAAAAATGACTTGTTGGGTGATGCCTTGCTCAGAGCAGGTGATGGGTACTTTAAAAAGAATCAGTACGATTCAGCGATTAAATTTTATGATGAAGCGATAAGTGGAAAATACAAAGATTACGTTTACGCACTTTATCAGAAGGCTATTATACAAGGATTGAGAGGAAAACAAACTGAGGAAATTTTGGCCTTGGAACGAATCACAAAAGACCATCCAACCTCTGAATATGCTGATGATGCTTTGCTAACTTTAGGTCGAGTTTATGTGAATATTAATCAGATGCAGCAAGCCAAAGCACCGCTGAAGAAATTGGTTAGCAATTATAAAAACTCTGATTTGGTTTGTCAGGCCTTGATAAAACTTGGATTGATAAATTACCAATCAGGAAATAGCCAAGTAGCTATCAATTATTACAAGCAAGTTTTCTCAAACAATCCGACTCAAGAGGAGGCCAACTCAGCGCTTAAAGCATTGAAAGAAATTTATGTAGATGACCTCGGCCAACCAGATGAATATTTTGCTTTCCTTGAAACAGTGCCTGGTTATAAGGTCACCAATGATGAAAAGGAATCGCTTAATTTTCAAGCAGCGGAGACACAGTTTTATAATGAAAATTATTCCAAAGCCATTCAGGGTTATTCCGAATATATTCGAAAATTTCCGCGTGGAGCGAATCGTTTGTTAGCGCAATATCACCGAGCACAATCTCATTTTGGTTTGAAGGATTACTCTAAAGCCTTAAAGGATTTTGAATATGTAATAGGTAAAGGAGCGAGTCGATATTACTTCGATGCGCTTGATAGAGCGGCTGCAATTTCTTACAATCATGAGCAAGATTTCGCCGCAGCGTATAATTATTATGTGCTCATGGAGAAAAATGCTCAAACCGATGATCAGAAATTTGAAGCACAGTTAGGAGCAATGCGAAGTGCTTATCGATCAAACAATACGCAGGCAGTGATTTCATTAGCTAAAAAAGTAGCCAATAACCCTCGCGCTAACAATGAGCAAAAAGCGACGGCCAATATGTATATCGGAAAATATTCATTGGACAGACGTGATTATGCCACGGCAATGCAGTCTTTCCAAAAAGTGATAAATAGTGGTTTGGATACGGAATCGGTTGCCGAATCTCGCTATCAAGTGGCTTATTTACATTATGTAGAAAGAGATTTAAATGATGCTTTGACTGCAGCGCAATCCTCGCAGGCGCAAAGTAGTTCTTACCCCTATTGGCAAGCAAAAAGTGCCATTTTGATGGCTGATATTTATGCTGAACAAGGAGAGTTTCTGAATGCACAAGCAATTTTGGAAGTGGTAATGGGTCGTTTCAAAGATCAACCTGAAATTTATCAAGAAGCGAAATCCAAAAAAGAAAAACTGGATAGAATGATTGATGCACAATCGAGATTGGATACCAGCGATCCCACTTCTCCATTGGAGTTAATTGATGGAAATTGATTTTGGGAATTGATAATTGCAATTCATTATTTAGTTTAAAAATCAAAGAGAAATGAAATTTTTTCAAAATATATTAATCGGTTGTTTTTTGGTTTTGGGATTGGTAACCCCTGTTTTTGGGCAGGAGGATTTGCCTGATGAGGAAGTTGAGGTAATTAAAAGTTTTGATGCTCGATTGCAAGATGCAGATATGTTGGGGGTAGATCCAATTCTACCACCAGCTGATCCTTCTGTTACTCCTCAGAGTTATAATGTGGAAACGAAGACCGTTCCTGTGGAGTATTTGCCACCAAAGATTCGTCCTTTGGCCATGAAGCGAGAGAAGCAAGCCGAAATTTTTAATGGCTATATTAAAGCAGGAGCTGGTTTGCCCAATTCACTTTTTGGAGAAGCTGGATACAGTATTTTTAAGAGCAAGCAATTCGATTTTAATTTACACGCCAAACATCATTCTGCTAACAACAGTCGCAAAATTGAGAATCAAAAGTTCTCCAATAATTTTGCAAAAATGAGTGGAAGCTACTACTTCGGAGAAGGCTTTGCAGTCAATGGAAGAGTAGGCTGGGCGAAAGATGTTTTGCGGTACTATGGATATAACTTTGACCCTGATTTTGAAGGTGTTTCCTTTACTTCAGGCCAAACCCGCCAGAGTTTTCAAACAATCAATGTCGGTACATCAATCTTTAATGGTGTTCAAAATTTAGGAGACATCAATTATAGGGCTGATGTCGATGTTTATTTTTTAGATGATGCTTATGCAGCACGGGAGACGGGATTTGAGTTGAAACTGAATTTTACCAAATGGTTTGCTGAAAAACATCCACTTGCTGTAACAGTTGTAACTGATTTGACCAATTTCAGAGATTCAACCCAGCAGAGTTTAAACAACTTTTATCTTCAACCTAATTTCACTTATGTGAATGATTATTTTAGAGTAAAAGTTGGTGCCAACATTATTACTAATAACGATGAATACAGCACCTTCCCATCAATTGAAGCAACGGTTCCAATTATAGGTTCGAGGTTTACTGCTTTTGTTGGAGCAGATGGAAGTTTGCAAAAGAATACTTTAAAAACATTGACGGACTACAATCCGTTCCTTGCCACCCGCGCAAATCTTATGTTGAGGAATACTTCTTACGCTGATTATTATGGAGGGGTAAAGGGTAATTTCAGCGGCTTTGAATATTTAGGAAGAGTCGGATACAAAAATGTGGAAGATTTGGCCTTGTTCAATCTAAACTATGCCGGCATAAGCAACACGACAGTTCCTTACGACTTCCTCACTCAATATGACGATGGGAATATTTTTTATATCAACGGTTCTATCACGACTCCTGAGTACAAAGGGCTTTCTCTTATTGGAAATGTAAATAGTAGTATTTATGATATGGACAATGAGGAGGAGCCGTGGCATCTTCCATCTTTGACTTTGAATGGAACAGTAAAGTATAAAATGTTGGATGGAAAAGCCAAAGTAAAAGCTTCAATTTTTGTGGAAAATGGAGTGCCCTATCAAACTGAAGCTGGTGCTGCCGAATCACTTTCTGGTCTTTTAGATTTGAGCGTAGGTGCTGAGTATCAGATAGTTAAGAACTTTGGTATTTGGTTAGATATTTTCAATTTAGCAAATAACAAACGGCAACGGTGGCTCAATTACCCGACTTACGGAATCAATGTTTTGGTAGGCGCGTCTGCGAGGTTTTAAAATAGAAATGAGTGAATGATGGAATGTTTTGGTAACCCAATTCACTCATTCCATCATTCCAAAATTCACTCATTGGTTCTCCACTTTCTCAACTGATTTATCGTTGCTCTCAAATCTTTAGGTGGCTCCGCTTCAAAACTGATTCTTTCTCCTGAGTTGGGATGTTCAAATTCTATTTTCCAACTATGAAGGGTGGAACGCTCAATTAATGGACGAACTTCAGCTGCATCCTTTCCACTTTTTATTTTTCCTTTTTTGATATCTAAAATACTCAATTTTTCTCTTCTGCCATAAATCGAATCCACCGCGAGTGGAAATCCGATACTCTCGAAATGCACTCTAATTTGATGCATTCTTCCTGTTAGAATTTTGGCTTCGACTAAAGCAAAGTTTTGAAATTGTTCCACCATTTTATATTCTGTAATAGAAGGTTTTCCTTTTACAGAAACTTTCATTCGATTAGAACTTGGATGTGTGGCTATGGCTTTTTCAATTCGTCCATTTTCAGGAAAACCGTTGCCCTCTACCAAAGTCAAATAACTTTTATCAATGGTTCGATTCTCAAATTGCTGATTGAGATGCTTATGCGCTTCTTTTGTTTTTGCTAAAATGATAATGCCACTCGTCTCCATATCTAATCGGTGGACAATGAAAATTTCTCCATATTTATTTCTGAAAAATTCGAGCACATTGGGCAAATCTTTTCGGTATCGGTCAGGTAGTGTACGCAAATAAGGCGGTTTGTTGGCGACCACCAAAAACTCATCCTCGTGTATTATTTCTATTTTTTGTTTTGCCATGCTGTAGGACAGGCATCTTGCCTGTGTGTTTTTATTAATGATCAGATTCTAATCAATACTCGATTTGTAGTTGTCATTGTGCCTGCAAAGGCAGGGATGCCTGTGTTACTTTCTTTTGTGCTCCTTTTGTGGTTCAAAAACAACCTCACTAAAAGTCCTTTTCTTTCTCAAATAAAAATCCCAAACCACACTCCCTTCATAAACACCAGCCGAATTGTATTTGCTCCCAAAAACATTAGCATTTATCCGCTTTCGATTTTTCAAACGTTTATCCAACAAGTTGGGAATCATTCCATAAAAACCAAAATGAGCTTTGATGATGGCCAAGGTATTTCGCCATTTTCCATCAAAAAGAAATTTGACCCCGGCCAATCCATCCAGTAAAAGTCGCAGCGGAATCAACCAAAGCAGCTTTCTTTTTCTCTGATTTTTGAGTAGGGTAGCGAGGCTATTTCTAAAATTCAAAAAAGTCTTTCGAGGACTTTCATAATCTAACGTGCCGCCGCCCAGATGATAAACAATTGACTGTGGGCAAGACATAATTTTATATCCAGCATTCTTCATCCGCCAGCATAAATCTATTTCCTCCATGTGTGCAAAATAGGAGTTGTCCAAACCACCAAGGGCATGAAATTTATCAGCTCTGATGACCATACAAGCACCTGATGCCCAGAAGATTTCTGAAGGCTCATCATATTGATTTTTGTCAACTTCTAATTCATCAAAAATTCTTCCTTTACAAAAAGGATAACCCAAAGAATCCATCCAGCCACCTGCTGCGCCGGCGTACTCAAAATGAGTCTTTTTATGATAGGAAAGTATTTTTGGCTGACAAGCCACTATCCCTTTATCAGCCGACATTAAATCAACAATGGGTTCCAACCAATTTGGCGTAACTTCGACATCTGAGTTTAACAAAACATAATAGTCAACCTCTCCTTCAATTAGTGCTAAAGACTCATTATATCCACCTGCATATCCTTGATTATCAGTAAGTTGTAATAATTCTATAGATGGATATTCATTTTTTAAAAAGGCAACAGAATCATCTGTGGACGCATTATCCGCAACCCAAATTTTTGTTTTAGAATAAGTTGTTTTTAAAACGGAAGGAAGGAAATTTTTAAGATGTTCCTTGCCATTATAGTTCAAAATTACGACGCCAACTGACTTTTTTTGTGCTTCCAATTTTTGAGTTTTCTCAAAATCTTCCAATACTTTTTGAGAGGAAATTTTATCTTTTTGAAGTTGTGCTTTTAAGGCATTTAAGTCATCGAATTTTTTACCATCACGAATAAAATCAACTAACTCGACTTGTATAATTTCTCCATAAATAGAATCATCAAAATCGAAAATATTGGTCTCCATTGTAATTTGTGGATGGCCTTCCAATGTCATCCGATTTCCGATATAAAACATGGATTTATAGCGCTGATTTTTGTACCAAACATAAGCTGCATAAACCCCATTTGGCGGTACCAACTTGTACTTAGTACTGACTTTTAAATTAGCCGTCGGAAACCCCAATTTAGAACCCAATTCTAACCCACGAATCACCTCTCCAGTCAACATATAATGGTACCCCAAATTTTGATTAGCCTCTTTTATTTTTTGTTTGGATAAAGCCTCTCTAATTCGAGTTGAGCTAATTTTTAGATCAGCAAGCATTTGTTTTTGAATTTCTTTTACCTCAAAGCCATGATTTTTTCCATGATGCTTGAGGTAATTGATGTCGCCTTGCCGATTTAATCCAAATTTGTGATCAAATCCAACCACAACTATTTTAGGACGAAATTTTTCAACTAAAAACTTTTCAACATATTCATCAGCTGGCTGCTGAGAAAATTCTATGGAAAAAGGGACGATCACTAAATTTTCAACGCCCAGTTTTTCAAACAATTGAATCTTTTCTTCAATCGAATTGAGCAACTTTAAAGAATCATCTTTTGGATAAATTATTTGTCTTGGATGAGGGTGGAAAGTGATGATAACCACCTCGCCTTCAACCTTTTGTGCAAGTGATTTTACTTTTTTTATCAAGGCACGATGACCGTTGTGCACGCCATCAAATGACCCAATGGTCACCACTGCATTTTCGAATTTCGGTAAGTTATGTATGTCCCTTAATACCCGCATTTGGTTGCAAAAGTAACATTAGCAATCAAAATGAAAATCAATTTGAAAAAATTAAAACAGATAGTGATAAAAGTTGTTTGGATAAGAATATTGGCAATCAACCAATCTTAGCAGTCAATTTTTCATTTCTTTGCAATTCGAAAAATATACGATGGACAAGAAAACGATAATCGAGGCATTAAGTACCATTCGCGACCCAGGCACTGGGCAGGATATCATTTCCATGAAAATGGTACAAGACCTCAAGATAGAAGGAAAGAATATTAATTTTACGTTGGTACTGCCTTCACTCAATCACCCTTCCAAATCAGAATTGATTTTTAATTCGCAAGGGATAATTGGTAAATTATTTCCTGAAGCCAATGTTGATGTACATGTTGTGGTTGGTGGAAAAGAAGCAGGTGCGCCCAAACCAAGCACTCCAATGCCGCATGTCAAAAATATCATTGCTGTTGCGAGTGGAAAAGGAGGAGTCGGAAAATCAACAGTCTCTGTCAATTTGGCTTTGGCACTAAAGGCCAAAGGATATAAAGTTGGGATCATTGATGCAGATGTATATGGCCCTTCGTTGCCGACCATGTTAGGATTGCAGGGGCAACGCCCCAAGGTGCAAGATTTGTATGGTAAACCCAAAATCACGCCTTTGATGGCTTATGGCATTCCAGTGATTTCAATTGGTTTTATCATCGAACCCGATCAGGCAGTAGTACTGCGTGGGCCTCGATTGGCAGGCGTTATCAAACAATTTATCAATGATGTACTTTGGCCGGAGTTAGATTATATGATTGTTGATTTACCTCCTGGTACCGGAGATGTTCAATTGACTTTAGTACAGACGGTTCCATTAACAGGCTGTGTGGCGGTGACGACTCCTCAGGATGTAGCAGTTGCGGATGCCATCAAAGCAGTCAACATGTTTTTGTTGCCAAACGTAAATGTGCCAATTTTGGGTGTGGTGGAGAATATGGCTTGGTTCACTCCTGAAGAATTGCCAGACAATAAATATTTCCTTTTCGGAAAAGGTGGTGGTGAAAAGTTGGCTAAAAAAAGTAATTCTGATTTGTTAGGACAAGTGCCTTTGGTGCAAGGAATTAGGGAGGCTGGAGACGATGGGAAGCCGATTGTTTTACATGAAGGCCATCCATCATCGAAAGCATTTTTGGAAATTGCAGATAACTTAGTGGAACGAGTCGCTTTCAGAAATAAAAACGCTGACCCTTCAAAAATTGTTGAGGTTAGTAAGTAATAATTCAAATGAAAATTTCAATCAAAATCAAAACAACTATATTCATAAAGGGTTGTTAGTCAAATGATTGCTTGTGTTTTATTTTTTAATTTTGATTTTCATTTGAATTTTGATTAAAGAATTACCTTTGTAAATAATTTCTTGTTATGACCTTGATAGAAAAAATTGAAGATGCTTTACAATCTGTTCGACCACATCTTGAGGCGGATGGAGGAGATGTAGAAGTGGTAGAGGTCACTGATGAAATGATTGTAAAAGTAAAATGGATAGGCAATTGCGAAAATTGCTTTATGTCCATCATGACAATGAAAGCAGGAATTGAAGAAGCCATTAAAGCCAAGGTGCCAGAGATTAAAGGAGTGGAGGCCATAAATGGTATTGAAATAAAAATATAAATTGAATAAGAAATTTATAAATATTTAAAGATCCGACTGTTTCGTTACGGTCGGATTTTTTTTGACCAGTCCTGTCGAACCCCAGTTCGACTGTGGATTTTAACTTAATTCAAATCTGGCAAGCTGGGGCTTGACAGGACAAGAGAAAATGACCAGAAACGACCTTTTTCAACTTATCAAAAAAAGAAAATCCTATCTCTCTGTAGGATTAGACACTGATATCAATCGAATTCCAGAGCATCTAAAAAGGTATCGAGATCCGATTTATCAATTTAATAAAAGGATTATTGATGCGACAAGAGATTTATGTGTAGCCTACAAACCTAACTTGGCTTTTTATGAAGCCATGGGCCCAAAAGGCATGGAGTCTTTTGCAAAAACTGTTGAATACATTGGTGATTCACATTTCATAATAGCGGATGCTAAGCGAGGAGATATTGGCAATACCTCCCGATTGTATGCAAAAGCATTTTTTGAAACTTACAATGTGGACTCCGTGACAATTGCGCCATATATGGGCGTAGATTCCGTTTCTCCTTTTTTAGAGTTTGAAGGAAAATGGGTGATTCTTTTGGCCTTGACCTCCAACAAAGGCAGTCGTGATTTTCAGTTTATGAAAGAAAACGGAGAGCAACTTTTTGAAAAAGTGTTGAAGGTTTCGAAAGGTTGGGGGAGTGCCGAAAATTTGATGTATGTGGTTGGCGCCACGCATCCAGAAATGTTTCTGACCATTAGAAAACACGTTCCAGATCATTTTCTTTTGGTACCTGGAATTGGAGCGCAAGGTGGTGATTTACAGGCAGTTAGCCGAAATGGAATGAATGATAAATGTGGGTTGTTGGTCAATTCTTCGAGAGGAATAATTTATGCTGGAAATGGAAAGGACTTTGCAAAAAAAGCAAAGGTAGCTACCAAGAAACTACAATCTGAAATGGAGGTTTTATTAGAGGAGAAATTTAGTTGAAAAAAAATAGTTGAATAAGTTGACTGGTTAATTAAGTTAATTTAGATTAACTCAATTAACTCAATTAACTCAATTAACTCAATTAACTCAATTAACTCAATTAACTCAATTAACTCAATTAACTCAATTAACTCAAAAAAGGGTGACAGCCTACGG
>CALDSS010000123.1 GCA_937924495.1 uncultured Saprospiraceae bacterium | reverse complement strand
TTTCGTTGATATCAGAGAGAATAACCAAATAATCATTTTCAGCCAAAAGCTGACAAGTAGCAAAACCAATTCCTGCTGCGCCCCCAGTTACTACTGCTATTTTCTTCTTCATGAATATAAATCTAATTTAGTAAAGTCGGACTAATAGAGTTTCGAAATTGAAGGGGAATTTTTTTTATTAGACGAGGCAAAAAACGCAGAAAATGCATGAGCATTCTGGGTTTGCTTGATGCCAGAGCATCAAAGGCTTTTTAACGAAGTATAATAGAAAAAGAACCGCACCAAATCGAAAGATTGTTGTTACAACTTTACTTAGAAAGTGTAGCAAATTATAGTATAGGACAAAACATAGGTTTACTAAACTTCGCCATAAAATAAAGGCTCAATTTTAAAAGATGGTTATCGGAAGTTACTATTCAATCAAGTCTTGCAAACCTCCGATACAACTATTGTCCTGTACATAAGGCAGCAAATATAGATTAATAAAATGACCAATTAATTGAGGGAAGGAAAACCTAAGAAAACTAATCTTAGATTAAGGTCAATTGAACGGAAGAAGGTAAAAAATGAAAGGCCTGTAAATGCTCATAACAGGCCTTTCCCATTTGGTTTCATGAGGCTTTGGTGGATTGTTTCATAATGAGGCATTTGTAAGAGCACTTTTATTCTTAATTTATGCGCCTTCACCAAATGAAACCTTGGCAAGTGAAGTTTTTGTGCTGTGGGCTAAATCAATTTTCACTTGCTTAATTATCCTAAAAATAGGTAATTTGATAGGGTATTTTAAAAAAATCTTACTCAACCCCCCTTTTTCTTGGTCTGAACCCACTAAATTAGCTATCGAAATTCCAAACCATTGAAACGCAAAAAGAAAAACTACAGATTTTTTAGGCCCTCAAAAACGAATTGGCAGGTAATCATCTTGGTGATTAATGGCATAATTTGTTTCAATTCGTACACATTTTGCCAATACCAGGCAACACGTCTTTACACAAAAAAGGATGGTCTTCCTACCAATGAAATTTATCAAATTGAATACTCTGCTGAGGAAGATATTCTGACAATTGCAGGTGGTGGTTTTTTTGAAAATTTTGATGGGAAAAACTTCTCAACAATATTTGAGAATGAAATAGCATCATTAGTTCCAAGTATTTTTAATTTTTTCACCGTAGATGAGGGTATCATTTTACAACCAGAATCAGGGTCACGTTCACCCTATTTTTTTGTAAACGGAAAGGTGGCAAAAAAAATAGCTTTGGAGGAGAAGGGAGCTACTTCTATTTTTTTCGATCGTAAAACTAAAGAGCTGTTCTGTGCTTATAAAAACATCCCACATCGATTCAACCGCAAAAGCGAAACTTTAGAATCCATTTTTCAAAATTTTACTTTATTACCAAATACCTATATTCATCATTTCCGGCCATCCGGTGATGGTTATTATTTTCAACTGATAGATAGCATAAGTAACGATGTAAATCTCTATGAATATCAAAATGACACCTGGATTCAACTATATTCGCCTCATTTAAATTTAGAAATAAACAATACTTTTAAAATAAATAATTCTTGGTTTCACAATGCAGGAAGGGGGCAATGGTATAAAAAGTCTAAATCAAATACTTGGGAAAAATTTGAGATTCAATCCATTCAGCAGATTGATAAGTTTTCTACTCATTGCCCTTCGCAAAATACTTTTTTATTTCCATCAAAAATCAATAACAATACTTACGAATTAGTTGAATTTAGCGAATGCTTTCCAAATGGGGTGAGATTCCTTTTTAAAAATAAATTTTTTATTGACAGAGCCGTAAAAGATGGTAATGGAAATTATTGGATGGCTACCAGATCGGGTCTTTTAAAGATGTATCCTGCTTTCGAAGATTTTCTTGAAAGCTACAATGAGGGAATGATTTCAGATTTGCATGCCCTTAATGAAGATACAGAAGGAAAAATCTGGTTTGCTTCTTACTCACAAGGCATTTCTTATTACGATGGCTCAAAAATTTCTCCTCATAACAAGGCTGAAAATGCTCAATTTCTTCCGGGTTCGGCAAAGACCTCCGATGGCAAAATGCTATTCTGCCCACAAGCCATTTTTGAAAACGATGAAAGGAAAAGAGGTATCTGGGCTTTTGATCAAAATGGAGCTTATCGATCTTATTTTGACCAAAACTATGCATACTATTTGTATGAGTCAAATGATGGGGAACTTGCTGCTGGACTGCAAGAAGATGGCTTAGCAATCAAGGAAGATAAAAATTGTGATGGCAATCATTGCTGGAAAATTATAGGGCCAGAAAAAGGACTTCAACTAAAAAATGTCATCACTACGGTCAAAGACAAATTTGGAAGATGGTGGATGGGAAGACCGAGCACCGGAATAGCAGTTTATGATCCTAAGAGAGATACTGTTTTTAATTATTTAAGAAACAAAGTAAATGGCGGATTTGGAGGTATGGCCTCCTATTGTGATTATCAAGGCAATATTTGGTTTGGGACGCATAAAGGACTTTTTATTTTAAAAAATCAAGAAGATTTTGATTTTGAAAACCTAAACCTTGGGGCGAACTTGATTCCAATAGGAAACAAGGTATTAGCCAATACCCAAGTCAATTTACTCAATGCCATAGGTGATTCCATTTTAGTTGTTGGAAATTCAGAAGGCGTTGGTCTTATTCATTTAAAAAAAATATACGAGCAAGGTAAATACCACATTAAATTTTTCGATGAAAAGAATGGATATACGGGCGAGTATTGTGAACAGAACGCAACGCTCACAGATAGCAAAGGAAATATTTGGTTGGCCTCGGATATTGGAGCGCATAGACTTAATCCGAATTTTATTGATTGGGAAAGCGAAATCACCAAATTTGCTCTTGATAGTATTTTGGTGAATGGCCAAATTTTTCCGTATCAAAATGGAGCAAACAATAGATTGAGTTCAGATGACAAAAATGTTGAAATTCATTATTCGATTGGTCATAATTTAAGAAGTGAAACGTCTGTTTTTCTGAGCTATTCAATAAATAATGAACCTTATAAAATACCTGCTGAAGATGGATTTATTGAACTTTCCAATCTTAGACCTGATGATTACATCTTAAGACTAAAAACAACAACCAACAATTTAGATTCGGATGTTCAAGAAATTAAATTCTCCATTCCTAAACCGATTGAGAAAAATCCATTTTTCTGGATAACAATTCTTGGTCTTGGATTAATTGGTTTTCTACTTATCAAAAGAAGAAATGAAATTAGAAAAAATACATTAGACCAATTACAGATTCAAGCCATCACCAATCAGCTGAATCCCCACTTTATAAACAATAGCCTCAATTGGGTACAGATGCGAGTTTACCAAGACGAGGAAGCTGCAGAAGTTATCAAAAAATTAAGTGAGAATATCAAAACTATTTTTATCAAAACGAAAGACGGAAAATCATTTCATTCTTTAAAAAGTGAAATGGTTTTGGTAAATAATTATTTGAATATTCAGAAGAAAAGATTTGGCGATAGGTTTGATTTTAAATTACCAAAACCTGAAGAATTAGAACGGTTTAAAAATGTCAATATCCTTTTAATGCTATTCCAAATTCATTTTGAAAATGCCATCGAGCATGGTATTGGAAACATCGTGGACGGAAGAAAAGGTTTTGTTAATTTCAAATTATTTGAATCTGAAGACTTCTTAGAATTTCACTTAGAAGACAACGGTGTTGGACGAAAAGCAGCTGCAAATGCGGACTCCTCTGGAACGCAAAAAGGAGTAAAAATGCTACAACAATTGATCGTAATTTTCAATAGGCGAAACCATAAAAAACTTTCTTTTTATTACGAAGACGATATATTTACAAAACAAAATGGGACGAGACACGGTACCCGTGTGATTTTTCAAATACCTCAAAAATTTAATTATGAATTACAATAACCCAATTAAAACACTGGTGATCGAAGATGAATTAGATGCTCAAAATTGGCTCATAGAAAGACTAAACGAATTCAAAGAGTTTGAAATACTCGGAGCAACTGGCCACGTTGACGAAGCCTATCAAATGATCCTTGAATTGCAACCTGAAGCCATTTTTCTTGACAATAAACTACAAGGTGGCAACGGAATCAATATTTTGGAAAGATTAAAAAAAAATAATCAAAAAATCCCACAGGTAATCGTGACAACTGCTGTTGATGAATACGCTGTAGAATTTATCAACAACTGGTCTTCCGTCTGTAAAAAGTACTTGATGAAACCCTACGCAAGTGGATGGCAAAAAGAAATAAGAGACTGCGTCGATGTATTATTGACGAATAGACCTGCAAAACAAAATAATATAAATTCAGAAGATAAAAAAGGTATTTTTCTAAAACAAAAAGGAAAGTGGATGCGATTAAATTTTGAGGAAGTTAATTGGATTGAAACCTATCCGGGTGTTGGCGTGAAGTTTATTCTGAACGAAAAAGAAATAACCCATTTTTCCTCTCTAACACAAATAGTCAATGAACTACCAACAAAAAAGATTTTACAAATTAGTCGATTTCAGGCAGTAAATGTTGATAAAATAATAGAACTTGATCAAACCAACAATCTGGTTTATATTCATTTTGAAGGAAAGAAAAAAGCATTAAATGTGGGCGATACCTTTCTGGGCAGTCTTGTAGGTGCGCTTCCAAAATAATCTAAGTTGCCAACAATGATGTAGCGTATCAAAGTTTGTGTGGGAAGGTTTGAAAAAACCACCAAACCGTTTAACAATTTAGCCTTGAATTGTGTTAAACGTACATGAAAAAAATATTCTATTGTTTCTTTCTTTTTTCTACAATCGCTTGTTCAAAAGAGACTCCAACCCCCATCAACAATACCAATCCTGACATTCCATCAGATACTACCACGACCATAACCCCAACCAAGAGATTTAATTATCTGGCTTTGGGAGATTCTTACACCATCGGACAGAGCGTACCGCTTGACCAAAATTTTCCGAATCAATTAGCTCAAACTCTTACGGCAACTGGAGATACGATCGAAACGGTCAAAATCATCGCAAGAACAGGTTGGACCACTTCTGCGCTGCTGGGAGCCATCGAATCTACTTCAGACCTTGATTCAATTTACAATATTGTAACCGTTTTGATAGGTGTCAATAATGAGTATCGAGGACAATCGGCCAATGGTACTTTTAAAGATGAATTTCCCATTATTTTAGAAAAGGCCATTGAATTTGCGGGAGGTATCAAGGAACATGTTTTCGTTCTTTCCATTCCAGATTATGCCTACACGCCATCATTTGCCAATAATGCATCGGTTTCTGAAAGAATAGATGAATATAACGCGTTAAAAAAACAAATCACTGCTGACTTTGAGTTGTCTTGGATTGATATTACTGATATTTCAAGAGAGGGTTTGAGCAGTCCCTCATTGGTAGCCAATGATAATTTACATCCTTCGGCTCAACAATATACCGAATGGGTTGCGAGGATGGAGCCCACAGTAAAATTGATTTTTGAGTAGGATTTATTTATACTCGAAAGACTTTTCCACAAAAAAATGTGGATAAATCGCTTCTTTTTGTGCAAATCTTCTGGCTGAGACAACTCTTTTAATTCCTACCTTTGCCGCCCTATGAGGTTGAAGACTCTTGAAATGAAGGGCTTTAAGAGCTTCGCGGATCAGACCGTGATCCATTTTAACGAAGACGTAATCGGAATTGTTGGTCCCAACGGTTCGGGTAAATCTAATGTGGTTGATGCCATACGATGGGTATTAGGTGAGCAAAGTAGCCGAGAATTACGTTTAGATAGTATGTCGAGCGTCATTTTTAATGGAACCAAAAAAAGGAGATCCGCTCCCCTCGCCAAAGTTGCCCTTACTTTTGAGAACACCAGAAACATCTTACCAACTGAGTATCAGGAAGTTACCTTCGCTCGTATTCTTTATCAAAGTGGTGATAGTGAATATCAATTAAACGGCGTTGCTTGCCGTTTGAGGGATATTCGTACCTTATTGATGGATACCGGAATTGGCTCCAATTCTTATGCAATTATTGCATTGGGGATGGTTGATGATATTTTGAATGATAAAGAAAATTCGCGTTTGCGAATGTTGGAGCAGGCGGCTGGAATTTCAAAATATAAAATTAGAAAACGAGAAACGCTTAATAAATTAAAGAGCACGACCGCTGACTTGGAACGGGTAGAAGATTTGCTTCACGAAATTGACAGCAATCTTAAAACACTCGAACAACAAGCCAAAAAAGCAAAACGGTATTTTGAAATAAAAGAAAAATACAAGTCAAAAAGTATTGAATTGGCCACTTTGAGGGCTGGAAATATTCAAACTAAGCTTTCTAACATCAAAGGAAAACTTACCAAGG
Organism: uncultured Saprospiraceae bacterium; assembly: GCA_937924495.1. Lineage (GTDB taxonomy): Bacteria > Bacteroidota > Bacteroidia > Chitinophagales > Saprospiraceae > JAGQWW01. The sequence goes on along the minus strand of CALDSS010000123.1, from coordinate 6,686 downwards.
AAGAAGATAATTTCAGACAAGTAGAAGTGGACATCAACAAATTGGAAGCGAATATTGAATCGCAGAAAAAATCCAATTTGGATAAAGAAAAAATGTTGACCGATAGCCAAAAAGTGGTCAACGAGATGGCAAATCGAATTAGAGAGGAAGAGAATCAGCGGAACATGTTGCAGCAGCGATTGCAGTTTATCACCCAAAATCGCCAAAAATTAACGGCTCAAATTGAAGGTGATACGAAACGAATTGCTCAATTGGAAGAGGAAGTAAATTCTTTTCAATCTAAATTGAATGTTGAAAAGACCACCGAGGCAGAATTGGAGCAAGAGTTGGAAAATGCCAAAAACGAATTGGAAGAAGTACGTGCAAGTCATGGCTCTGCCAAGGAAGGTTTGGATAAAATTCTTTCGGGTCAGAAAGCATTGGAAATTGAGGTTTTTGAGTTGGAAAAACAAAAAGCCATCAATACCAATCGGCTTGAGAATTTGGCTTTTGATCTGGAGCGAGCGAAAATTGGAAATGAGCAGCGAGATGTTCAAGCCGGTGATTTGAAAAAGTCATTGGGCGAATTACAGACAGAAGAAGAAAAGCAGAAAACAGCGCTCGAAAAACTTCAAGAAGAAGCGGATAAACGCCAAACTGAAATTATTCAATCTGAAGCACAACTTGTTGATTTTCAAGCGAAAGCGACGAAAATAAATCGAGAATTAGATGCCAAGCGCAATGAATTTCAGCTTACCACTTCGATGGTTGAAAATTTAGAAGGTTTTCCAGAATCTATTCGATTTTTGAGTAAACAGAAAGATTGGAGCAAAAAAGCGCCTCTACTTTCCGACTTGATTTATGTTGATGAGGCTTACCGTGTTGCCATCGAAAATTACTTGGAGCCTTACTTAAATTACTATGTAGTTGCTTCCGTAAAAGAAGCTTATGAAGCCATAAAAATGTTGAGTCAGCAGCAGAAAGGAAAGGCCAATTTCTTTTTGTTGGATGCTTTCAAAAAATACAATCCGCCAGTTGCTTTATTGCCGGGTACTCGTAGTGCTTTTGAATTAGTGCAAACTGATGAGGCTTATCATAAATTATGTTCCTATCTTTTGGAAAATGTCTTAGTGACTGAAAACGAGGATGTTACGAAAGTGGAGCAGGAAGGAGATTTTACCATACTTTCTCAAAGTGGGCGATTTATCAGAAGGAAATTTAGTTTGAGTGGTGGTAGTATCGGTCTTTTTGAAGGGAAGAAAATTGGCAGAAAAAAGAATCTTGAAATTCTCGAAAAGGCCATCAAGAAACTCGAAAAAGAAGAGTTGAAACATTCGGCAGAATTGGCCAATTTGAATGATAAAATAGAAAAACTAAAAACTGAAAGAGACGATAGAAAGATTCAGGAATTGAGAGAAGCGCTGGATAAGGTGGTTCAAGAGCGAATTTCAGTTCAAACTCGATTTGAAAACTTAGAGGTTCAACTCAAAGAATCTAACGAAGTTTACAAAAAACAAACTGAAGAATCTGAGCAACTAAAAAGTTCTAACGAGACTATAGAAAAAGACTTAAAAGAAAAAGGTAAACTGTTTGAAGAAGCCAAAGATGAAATCAATAAAGTTGATTCTGGTTTCCGTGAGATGGCAGAAAAACTGAGTTTAGCTTCTGCCACTTTTAATGAAAAAAATATCAATTTCATTCGCCAACAAAACATGGTGAGCTCGCTACAGCGAGAATTGAATTTTAGAACGGATAATCTTCGTGAGATTAAATCTGGGCTAGGAACAGCATCAAAAAATCTTGAAAGCCAGGGAACAGAGGCGGAAGAAATCAATGCAAAATCCGAACTGCTTATCACTGCACTTCAAACTCTTTACACGGAGCACAAAGAGAAGCAAACGCAACTTTCGGATGTAGAGCAAAACTATTTCAAATCGAGAGGAGGCATCCATGAAGTGGAGGATGAATTGCGTCAACTCAATCGCAAACGCAATGATTCTCAGATTCTTATAAATAATTTAAAAGATAAACTAAATCAGGTCAATTTTAACATGACCTCCTTGGCAGATAGAATCAAGGTTGAGTTCAATGTAGATGTTGCTGACCTCAAGCCCAACGAAACGGAAGCTGAACCGAAGGAACTTTTACAACAAGAAAATACGCTCAACGATCAGGTGATGCGTCTCCGAAATCGACTCGACAACTATGGAGAAATAAATCCGATGGCCGTAGAAGCTTACGATGCTATGAAAGAGCGATTTGATACCATTACTCAACAAAAGCAGGATATTTTGGATGCAAAAGAAGACCTGCTTGAGACTATTAATGAAATTGAAGAAACTGCAACAGAACAGTTTTTGGAAGCCTTTACTAAAGTTAGAACTTACTTTATTGAGGCCTTCAGAAGTCTCTTTACCGATGACGATACGGCTGATTTGATTTTAATGGATCCAGAAAAACCATTAGAATCAAAAATTGAAATCATTGCCAAACCAAAAGGCAAACGTCCTCAAACCATCGCTCAACTATCAGGTGGTGAAAAAACTTTGACAGCTACTGCCCTACTCTTTGCTTTGTACCTTTTGAAGCCCGCGCCCTTCTGTATTTTTGATGAGGTAGATGCGCCGCTCGATGATACCAACATTACCAAGTTCAATGGTATCATTAAACGATTCTCCAAAGAATCCCAATTCATCATTGTTACCCACAACAAATTAACCATGTCTGCCGTGGATGTAATTTATGGTGTTTCTATGCCAGAGCAAGGTGTTTCGAGCGTAACTCCAGTTGATTTCCGAAACTTAAAGGATGGAAATGTGATGGTTGCAGAGGGGTAATTTAAAAAAATCCAGTAACTTAAAAACAATACTACTTGTAGGTTACCTGATTTTATATTTAAAGAAGCTATTATTCAAATAATCATATTCTTCAACTAACTCAAAACCAGCTTTTCTCAATTTCTTTTTGATGTTTCGTTTCTTCATTGCTTGCGGACAAGAAGCTTTTATAAAAACTTGATTGGAGTGCTTATCCACGTCCTCAATTAGTATCAATTCTCCAGTAGGTGCAAGTGATTTTTTTAGCGATTCCAGCATTTTTTTCTTTTCCGAAAAATGATGGAAGGTATATCTCAGAATAATCTTATCAAGGTCAAGTCCTTCAAATCCACAGCTAAATTTATTACCAATTTTGGTGGTAAAAACATTTGTTGCATTTAAAGATTGAGTTCTTTTTATTTTTTCATTGACTACACCAATCTTGCTCGCATCAATTTCATTTACACACAACTCAATGTCTTCATAAATGACACCCAGCAAAATGGATAAAGCGCCACTTCCTGCCCCGACATCTGCAACTTTTTGACCACCGTGAATGTCAAGAAATTGTATTTCTTTAAAAATCAAAGATTTTGGCCAAATCTGATAGGGGTGCTCTCTTTTTAAAACTCCCAAAAGTACCATTGAAAACAAGTCAAGGTTATCCATTATGATTTTCATTTCAATGTCTGAATACATATCAAAAAATGATGATTCCCCTTGCTCTCGTTTTTCCAGTTCTTTGAGCACATCCTTTCCTTGTGAATTGTAATAAAAATTTTCGAACGAAAAATCCTCAACCAATTTTACTGCATCCAAAACTGAAAAACCAGTACTATCACTCGCCAACGAAAAAGCATAACTTTCAAGATTTTGAAAATTTCGATTGATAAGTTCAGAGCGGTATTTGGTGATTCCACTAATGATTTTAGGGTCAATCTTTCCCTCCTTTTTTTGACAATAAAGGGTTTGAATTTAAAAACAAAAAAGAATTGGAAGCAAAAATTTAGTTTTCATTCTTGGTTAATTTTCACATAAATCACCCCATCTGTAATTGTCTTCTCACATAATGATGATATGCTCCGCTTTTATCATAGAGCTCACCGTGCTTTCCAGTTTCTAAAATTTCACCTTGTTCTATATAAATGATATAGTCTGCACTAGAAACCGTTGCTAATCGATGAGCAATCAAAATGATAGTTTTACCTACCATCTGCTCACGAATATTATCCATGACATAGGTTTCATTGAACGAATCGAGGGCATTGGTTGCCTCATCTAAAAATAAGTATTCTGGATTTTTATAAAGTGCGCGGGCAAGCAATAGTCGCTGTTTCAGGCCTTGGCTCAAGCCATTGGCGCCTTCCCCAATTTTGGTATTAAAATGATTGGGGAGACTATCAACATAAGATTGAAAATTGACCAATTCACAAATCTCTTTTAGCTTATTTGGATCAACCTCTTCTTCACCAAGCGCAATATTTTTGGCAATGGTGTCTTGAAAAATATAACCTTCATGAAAGGCCGTTCCTATTTTTCCAAACCAGAATTTTTCATCAATCCCGTTTAATGAAATTCCACCTACTTTGACCATTCCTACCGTTGGTTTTAGAAGGCCCACTATGATTTTCATTAAAGTGGATTTTCCACTTCCGTTGGGACCAACAATGGCTATGGTTTTGCCGTGCGGCAACAAAAGATTTATGTTTTTTAATATGACATTAGAACCTGCTCCACCATATTGGAAAGACATATTCTCAATCATAATATCCTTATTATCAGGCAGATAGGTGATGCTTTCAGTGTCCTCTGCTTTCTCAGAAAGCACTTCGTTCATTCTATCGAAACTGATATCTGCTTCTTGATAATTTTGAAAAAACTCTACTAAGGAGTTGATAGGAGCGGTCAACTGACCGATGATAAACATGGTAGCCACCAACATGCCCAGCGACATCGAACCATCAATAACCGCATAGGCTGCAAGCACCAAAATGCCGATATTCTTAAATTCATTGATGAGATATCCACCTCGTTTTTGCCATTGTTCAAGGCGCAACAATTTCTTATTAATATTCAATTGCTCGGCCAGATGACTCTCCCATTTGATTCGTTTTTGCAAAACAGCATCATGCAATTTTATATCCTGAATGCCATTGAACATCTCTATCAAATAATTTTGAGCAATCGCACTTTTGTCGAAAGACTTAAAATTTAATTCTCTTCTTTTTTTAGTAAAGCGATATAGGAAAACTAAATAGGCTATCGTTCCAAAAATAAACACAGCACAAATTCGCCAATCAAACACCAATAAAATGATGCTAAACAAAACGATGTTTACAATCGAAAATAAAGAAAACAATGCCGAGGACTGAAAGAATCGCTCCAGCCGATCATTGTCCGCAATGCGCTGCATGATGTCTCCCAGTGAGCGATTATTAAAATAGCTCATCGGCTTTCTGGCCAATTTATCGACGTAGTGCGTAATGATTTTTGCATGAAACTTGACGCCCATTACGCTCAAATATGCCCCTCTGATAAACTCAACTAAAACCTGACTGAACACAAAAGCAACCATCCCAACAAGCACCAAACTGATAAAACTTTTGTCGAAAGACACAATTCCATAATCCACAATGGCCATCATGAAAAGCGGTAAAGAGAATTGTAAAATCCCTACCAAAAGTACCCCTGCAAACAACTGAACAACAGCGGAATCAAAAGAACTAAAATGCTTCCAAATAAACTTTCCAATCGTATCATCTTCACTAAAAGATGTGGTACTGGGTTGCAAATTTTCCGTGGGTTCAAACAACAAAACAACGCCTTTGGGGTCATCGTCATCTTCCACCCAATTGTAAATAAAATCTTCTTTTGAGTAAACCACCAACCCATCAGCGGCGGGATTGGCCACTACGACCTTATTTTCATGCACCTCGACCACCACCACGAAATGGTAACCTTGCCAAAATGCAATCGCCGGTAATGGAGCATCTTCCAACAATGTTTCGAAATAAACTTTGGCGCCATGTGTCCTCATGCCCAGAGAATCAGCCGCATCTGCTACATCTTGTAACGAAACGCCATCAGCAGATTTATTGGTCACCTTTCGGAAATAGTCCAATGAGTAAGCCTGACCATAATGATCAGCAATCATTCTTAGGCAAGCAGGCCCGCAATCGGCCTCTTCCATTTGCTTATAGAATGGGAATGATTTTAGCATCTATTAATTTAGAGAAGGCTGTTTTGGTTAGTAATTTTCTCAATAAGGAATGTCACTCTCAGAATTGGGACAACCAAGGTAGGTCTTTTTATCTAATCAAAAGAGTTTATTCAGGAATAATTTGTGTGCAATCCAGGCACTTCTTTTTCCGCTACTTTTCGTTAAAAAATTGAACAGTAGCTACGGCTATGCTTAAATTTTTTGCCTCAATTATCAAAAAAATAAGCACTACTTGCACTACAACTCATTTCAAAATAAACTCTAATACATTTTAATTTATTAAAAATGAATCTTTCTTTTCTAAGTGTGGTGTCCATACTTCATGACGGGGAAGAACTATACCAACTTCAGAAAAAACTAACTCATTTAGGGCAATATCTACTCCAAAATTTCAAAGACTTTGAGCTTATTTTAGTCAATAATTTAGGCGTTAATCCGCCCGAGGAAGCTATTGAAAAGGTACCAATTGAGGTACGAAAACATATCCATCTCATCAATTTATCGAGTCGTTCCAATCGCAACTTTGCCATTTTGGCGGGTTTGGATAGAGCCAATGGTGATTATTCCATTGTTCTCGAATTTCCTTTTTATGAAAATAGTGCGTTCATCAATCAACTCTATCAAAAAACTCAGGAAGGATTTGATTTAGTTTATCTGCGAGGTATTGAACC
>CALDSS010000122.1 GCA_937924495.1 uncultured Saprospiraceae bacterium | reverse complement strand
ATGACTTGGTTCATAGCTAAAGAACTTTACCTTTTTCTATGCTTTAGGAGTAAACGTTATGAATTGGCTCTCAAGACTTTTTATGAAGTTCATGAAAATAAGAAGTTTAAGCTCCAATCAAATACAGTAAAAGAGCCTTGGAAAGTTCACGAAGCTTATATTCACTATTTTATTGAGACAGGGCAAATTGAGCCCAATGAAACCAAACAATTAAAAAAATTCAGATTAGGGAAATTCTTAAATGAGGTTCCTTTATACTCAAAGGATAAGAGCGGACTAAATGTCCAAATTCTAATTGTCCAAGTTTTATTTCTTTTTCGGCAAGGTAAAATCGATAAAGCTATTGACAGGATAGCTTCCTTGAATCAGTATTGTCACAAGCATTTGCGGAAAGATCATACCCTGAGGAGTAATTGTTTTATAAAAATGTTAGTTGTACTAATTACTAATCAGTTTCACAAAGAAGCTACGCTGCGGAAAACTAAAAAATACATTAGAGTTTTGAAGGAAAACCCAATTGAAAAAGCTAAGCAATCAATAGGGGTTGAAATAGTGCCTTTTGAAAATTTGTGGGAAATCATAACCGCCGATCTCAAAAATGAATTTATGTACACACCAGCTCGAAAAAAGAGGGTCGAGGCTCTTTTTCCGCAAAAGAAATAAGTTGTGGAGTGGCAGGCGTGTACTATCCCAATGGTACGTTTCTTGAAAAAACAGTCTCGAAAGCAAAAGTCGTATTCGTCCCATCGATGCCTTCAATTGGATGAATTTTTTCATAAATTATTTCACGTAAGTGTGTGTTGTTGAAAGCATGAATCTTTACCATCAAAGCATAGCGCCCAGCAATGTTGACACATTCTACAATCTCAGGTATTTTGGCCAATTTTTGTTCTACTGTTCTATGAATTTTTGCCTCTTCCAGCATTATCAATGTAAAGACGGTAGTCTCATATCCAAGTTTAGTGGAATCAATTTTGAACGTTGCATTTTCAAGAACCCCTTCTTTTGTTAGTTTTTTCATGCGTTGGTGTACCAAAGTGTTTGAAACCTTCAGTTTTTTTGCCAATTGTATGAGCGGAATACGGGCATCTAATGTCAATTCATTTATGATTCGAATATCTATCGGGTCAAGTTGATTTTTATTCATATTTTTAATTAAATTATTTTTGCGATTTGACACAAAGTTAATTAAAATACAGTCAAAATGACGCTGTGATATATTTTTGGAATCATTTTATAGAAATAGGCCTTTATTTTGCGTTAGAATTAAAATACTAATTTTAACTGTTTAAGCCAATTTTTTTAAATAAATAGACATGAATATTTCAGCGATTTTATCAGTGAGTTTGATTCTTTTTTCAGTGATAGACATCATTGGATCTTTGCCTGTGATCATCAATATGAAAAAAGAGGGCGTTAGAATAAATCCAATAGTATCTACTGGATTTGCCGCCGTAATAATGATGGCCTTTTTGTTTTTTGGAGCTACCATTTTAGGTCTTTTTGGTATAGAAGTGGCCTCTTTTGCTTTGGCAGGGGCGTTGATTATTTTCTTTATTGGCCTGGAAATGATAATGGGCATCCGATTATTCAGAAATACACACGAAGAAGGTGGCGGAGAGGGAAGCATTGTTCCTATTGCTTTTCCACTTTTGGCAGGCGCAGGGACGTTGACAACAATTATTTCCTTAAAAGCAGAATACTCAAACGTGAGCATTATTGCTGGTATCGTTATCAATCTTCTGATAATCTACATCATTCTACGTTCTACAGATTGGATTTCTAATAAAATGTCGCCTCAACTGACAGAAACATTAAGAAAAATATTTGGAGTTTTATTAGTAGCCATTGCCATTCAAATGGTAAGAGAATACATGTAAATTTTTAGAAATATCTCAGACGATCATGCACTTTGGTCGTCTGAGTTCGGAATATACAAGCTCTGGTAAAAAAACCTATAAAAAGAACGATGAAATTGCCTTTCTTTGTCCTTTGAATTCATCGTTAATTATCCTTCCTGTATTTTTTACTATGATCAAATTTTTTGGGAACCCTTCTGAAAAAGTATTTGCTGTTCAAGCAAAAGAGAACCTCTCTGAATCAGATTCAAAAAAACTTATCTGGCTTTTTGGCAACCAACAGCAATTGACTGCTAAGGTTTTGCCCTATAGTTATGTAGGTCCTCGTGCCACCATGATTTCTCCATGGAGTACCAATGCAGTTGAAATTACCCAGAACATGGGTATCGCTGGAATTGAAAGAATCGAGGAATATCATTTTGTTGAAAGAGAGCACAAAGGATTTGATCCGATGATTTCGCAGAAATACCCAAACCTGCATCAAGATATTTTCACGGTCAATATTCAGCCTGAGCCGATTTTAGAAATTGATGACATTGCTGCTTATAATGAAAAAGAAGGTTTGGCCTTGAGTGCCGAAGAAGTGGAATATTTGAATAATCTCTCCAATAAATTAGGTAGAAAATTAACCGACTCAGAAGTCTTCGGTTTTTCTCAAGTAAATTCAGAGCATTGTCGCCACAAAATTTTTAATGGAACATTTGTAATTGATGGAGAAGAAAAGCCTTCTTCTTTATTCAAACTCATTAAAGAAACATCTGCAAAAAATCCCCAAAATATTGTTTCTGCTTATAAAGATAATGTAGCCTTTTTGAAAGGGCCGAGGGTCATGCAGTTCGCCCCCAAATCTGCGGATAAACCAGATTTTTATGAAAAAAAGGAATTTGATTCTGTAATTTCTTTAAAGGCAGAAACACATAATTTCCCAACTACAGTCGAGCCATTCAATGGAGCTGCGACTGGATCTGGTGGTGAAATCCGTGATAGATTGGCAGGTGGACAAGGTTCTTTGCCTTTGGCAGGAACAGCAGTTTACATGACTTCCTATTCTCGATTGAAAGAAAATCGACCTTGGGAAAAAGCGATGAAAGAACGCGATTGGTTGTATCAATCACCAATCGACATTTTGATAAAAGCATCAAATGGCGCCTCTGATTTTGGAAACAAATTTGGACAACCATTGATTTGTGGCTCCGTTTTGACTTTTGAACATGAGGAGCATGCTCGAAAATTAGGGTTCGATAAAGTCATCATGCAAGCAGGTGGGATTGGATATGGAAAAGCAGAACAAGCCATCAAACACGAGCCACAGCAGTCAGACGAAATCGTTATTCTCGGTGGTGATAATTACAGAATTGGAATGGGTGGCGCGGCGGTCTCTTCAGCAGATACGGGTGAATTTAATTCAGGAATTGAGTTAAACGCCGTTCAACGTTCCAACCCTGAAATGCAAAAAAGGGTGGCCAATGCCATTCGAGGATTGGTAGAGAGTGAGACCAATCCAATTGTCTCAATTCATGATCATGGTGCGGGCGGACACTTAAATTGTCTTTCTGAATTGGTGGAAGAAACAGGTGGTCATATTGATTTAGATAAATTACCAGTTGGTGACCCAACACTTTCTGCTAAAGAAATAATTGGCAACGAATCTCAAGAAAGAATGGGGTTGGTTATTGGCCAAAACAACATGGCAACTTTAAAGCGTATTGCCGAGCGTGAGCGTTCACCAATTTATCCAGTTGGAAAAGTTACGAATACCAAACAATTTACGTTCAAGTCAAACGGAAATGGTCAGAAGCCTATGGATTTGAGTTTGTCAGATATGTTTGGGAGCTCTCCGAAAACCATAATGACGGACAAAAGCCTCAATCGGAAATATGAGGCAATTGAATATTCAGTAGATAAAATTCAGGATTACATTCGTCAGGTTTTGAGGTTGGAAGCAGTTGGTTGCAAAGATTGGTTAACAAATAAAGTAGATAGGTGTGTTGGCGGTCGTGTGGCCAAACAACAATGTTGTGGCCCACTTCAATTACCGTTAAATAACGTTGGAGTGATGGCGTTGGATTATGATTCCAATGAGGGTATTGCAACTTCTATTGGTCACTCTCCAATTAGTGGATTGATTGACCCAACGGCAGGTGCACGCAACGCTATTGGCGAGGCGCTGACCAATATCATTTGGGCGCCAATGAAAGACCAATTGAAATCTGTTTCGCTTTCCGCAAACTGGATGTGGCCTTGTCGGAACGAAGGGGAAGATGCTCGTTTATATGAGGCGGTAAAGGCGATTTCAGACTTTTCAATTGCATTAGGTATCAATGTTCCTACCGGGAAGGATTCGCTTTCGATGAAGCAAAAGTATCCAAATGAGCAAGTAATTTCTCCAGGTACGGTGGTGATTTCTGCGGCTGGGAATTGTAATAATATTACGAAGGTGGTTGAACCCGTTTTTAAGCAAAATGAAGGTTCAATTTTTTACATCAACCTTTCTGCGGATGCCTATAAATTAGGAGGTTCTTCTTTCGCTCAAATTAATAATAAAATTGGTAGTGAAACACCAACGGTTACTGAAGCTGATAATTTTGTAAATATTTTCAATACAATCCAACATTTTATTTCAGAAAGTCAAATTGTTGCTGGACATGATATATCGGCTGGAGGGATGTTAACGACTTTGCTGGAATTGTGTTTTTCTAACAATAATATTGGTGCGGAAATTGACCTTTCAAGCATCAACCAAAAGGATAGTGTCAAGTTATTGTTTTCAGAGAATTGTGGAATCGTTTTTCAGGCTTCGTTAAAAGACGAAGCAGAATTGGAAGAGATGCTTTCTGATATAGAAATTGATTTTGTTAAAATTGGAAAAGTGGTAGAGGGCAATCTGCTCTCTATTAAAAATGGAGAGGAAAACCACCAATTCAATGTTTCGGAATTAAGAGATATTTGGTACGAAACCTCTTTCCTTTTAGACCAAAAACAATCAGGCGTTCAAAAAGCAACTGAGCGATTTGAAAATTATAAAAAGCAGCCACTTCAATATGTTTTTCCAGAAAATTGGAGTGGAGTACGACCAACGCCTGACCTTTCCAAACCTCGCCCCAAGGCTGCTATCATTCGAGAAAAAGGAAGTAACTCTGAGCGCGAAATGGCGCATGCGATGTACCTCGCTGGTTTTGATGTGAAAGATGTTCACATGACGGACTTGATTTCGGGCAGAGAAAATTTAGAGGATATTCAATTTATTGGTGCGGTAGGAGGTTTTTCAAATTCTGATGTTTTGGGCTCTGCTAAGGGGTGGGCTGGAGCATTTTTATATAATGAAAAAGCAAAAACAGCACTTGAAAATTTCTTCAAAAGAGAGGACGTGCTTTCGGTGGGTATTTGCAATGGTTGCCAGTTATTTGTCGAGTTAGGATTGATCCATCCCTCTCATGATGAACAACCGAAAATGCATTTCAATGATTCTCATAAACACGAGAGTGCTTTTACCTCCGTGGAAATTCAAGAAAACAATTCAGTAATGTTGGGGTCTTTGTCTGGTAGTAAATTGGGCGTTTGGATTTCCCATGGAGAAGGAAAATTCCTTTTGCCGAAGGCTGAATCAGAATACAACATTGTAGCAAAATATGGCTACGATGCCTATCCTTCCAATCCCAATGGAAGCGATTATAATACAGCTTTCCTTTCCTCAGATGATGGCCGTCATTTGGTGATGATGCCTCATATTGAGCGCTCAATATTTAAATGGAATTGGGCGCATTATCCAGAAGAACGAAATGACGATATCTCTCCTTGGATTCAAGCGTTTACGAATGCACGCGAGTGGATTGATTCAAAAGAATAAGGTTTTTAATTCTGGTTCGGTGGGCTTTTGTTGTAGAAAACTTACAGACCAATAAGGAAAAGAAGTTTTTCATTTGGAATGACTCATCATAGGATTTTTATAAGTAATCGGTCATAAATATTGATAGAATAATTCGAGAATTATTTTTGTGCCAATCGAGGCAATTTTTCTTTGAATAGCTTTAGCTATTGAAATAAAAATTAACGAAGAGTGGTGCAAAAAGAAACTCGAATTACTTATTAGTATTTTTGGACGGTTA
>CALDSS010000121.1 GCA_937924495.1 uncultured Saprospiraceae bacterium | reverse complement strand
ATCATAGTCCAAAAACAAAATCCCGATTCTTCAAAGAAGATACGGGATTTGTTTTATGTATAGGTTAGTAATATTTCTTAGAAATAGAGAATCTCTCTCAATTCTGCCTCTGAAGTAGGTCGTCTCTCATCAACGTTCATTACGAAGGTTAAATCAATTGCATCATCTTCTAATTTAGCGAAATCCTCTGGGCGGAAAACCGCTAACTTTTCATCATTGGTAACAATCCAAAGTAAGTTTTCAGTTTTGTTATTGAAATTCACTTTGGTACCATCAGTCGCGTAATATTTTACGATTGTATTTTTCGTTTTATCAACTAAGAATGCAGTGTGATTATCGTACTTGTTATTCTTATCGTCAATAAATGCGCTTTGAATTTCATCATCATTTGGCAAATATGGACGGTCACAATTCCAAACCCCAAAATCAGTAACAGCAAAACGATTAACCACTTTAGCTGGATAAAAACCATCATCATCGCCATTGTTTAAGGCATCTAACTCTTTAGCTTTTAAAGAATTGTACTTCTCCGTCACTGCTGCAATTTGAGCGTCAAGCGTATTATTTCTGGTGCCTAATTTATCATTATAATCTGCCAAAAGGCCATTGTAATTGCCCAAAGCTTTTTGATACTCCTCCCCTGTCATTACTGGATTCACAATAACTTTGAGCCGGCTATCCCCTTTCATTAATGTCAATTCAAAATCAGTATTGGAGAGCGGCATGACCTGCGCATCGTCCCACGCTTGCTTCAACTGATTCGAGCTAACTCCAGTGCCAGGCTTCACCTGCCACATGGAGTATTTCTCGAAAAGTTGGGCACTTTCCTCAGCACTTACCGTTTCTGAGGAAAGAATTTTGTCACCCTGAAAATCAAAATTAAAAACAAAATCGGAGCCGTTCGCTCGGTTGGGTTTCGTCGGTTTCAAAGGAAGCGGAATGGAATTTTCCAAACGCTTAATTTCCGCTATTTTTTCGCGGTTTAGAGAAGCGACCAATGCATCCTTAGATTTATTGGCTGGTAAGTCTCTTTCAACAATTTGAATATTATCTACATCTTGATACTTCCAATTTCTATTGTCCATATCCAGTTGGTAAATATTAAATTTTGGAACTTCTTGATTGGCTTGTAGAGGAATTTCAGAAATCAATTCAACCTGAATAGGTTTGTCAGGATTGATTTCTAATTTTTCACCATTCTGTTCCGCGTAAATTTCAACCATCCCTGCAGATTCTAATTGGTAAGTCACCCCTGCTGAATCATAAGTCATCGGAATACCAGAAACAAAGAAATCTACATAATCATGCATCTCCCTATATTTGATAGTCACATCACCTTTCACAGGTTCGCCTGACTTGGTTGTCAAAGCATTAGGTTCTATTTTGTACTTCGAACCACTTTTGCTGGAAAAATCTCCACCTTTCTCAGCATTAATATTGGTTGCGGAAATTTCATCTTCCAATCCTTTGATTGGTGGATTCACAAATTCCTGACTTGCAAAATATTCCTTTTGTTTTTGCTCGAAATCTGGTTGTCCAAAATTTCCGAGGAAATAAATACAAACACCAGCCAGCACCGCAGCAGAGGCTGCAACTGACCACCACATCTTTCGGACAGGTCTTTTAGCTCCTAAGGGAGCAGCTGTTTTCTCATAATCCGCCAACAACTTCTCAAAGTCTTTGAATTGCTCAATAGACTCATCTGAGAGTTTAGGTGGATTTATTTTAAATTCGTAATTATGCTTCATACTCCAGTCAATGAAGGGTTATTAAATTGGTCACCCCTGCAAGTGCTGTTAGATTTTTTTATCAATTTTTTTCTTCATCCTTTCAAGAATACGATAAGTTTTCATTTTCGCATTACTCTCTGTGATGTCTAATATCTGGGCAATTTCTTTAAAGGGTCTCTTTTCAAAAAATCGCATTTCAATGATTTTTAAATCATTTTCTTTTAATTCATCCAAAGTATCAATCAAAGCGGCTTTCAAATCTTCGTAATCATTTTTACCATCCAAATTCAAATTAGCCTCGACGCTTATCTCCGGAAAATATTCTTCCTCAATACTTACTACTCTTTTCTTGTTGGTTTTTCTATAATATTGTCCCAATTCATTGGAAGCAATTCGAAACAACCATGATGAAAACGGAACGCCTCTGAATTCATAAGATTGAATTTGCTTCATTGCTTTCAAAAAAACTTGAGAACAGAGTTCAGCAGATAAATTTGTATCAGCAGTTCTTTTTATTAAGAACTTGAAAATGGGTGTATAATACCTGTTGTACAAGGGGGCAAAGGCTCTCGGGTCTTTTTTAGCAGCCTCAATTTCCTTCCACTCACTTTGCATTTCAAGATCAGAAACCACTTTTAGGTGCCCCGACTTGATTTCCTTGTTGTTGCTACTCACAGGTATTTAAAAAAATTTGCTGAACAATTCAGAGTTGAAACGAATATCGAAGTCTGCTATCTCTTAAAGTATTTTTAGATCTCGATATTCATCGCAAATATAAAAATACTTTTAGCAGACTTCAGATATTCCTAAATACCTCTGACTGTTTCATTATGAATAATGATTTTAGGAGATTAAGTAACAGTTTTTAATAAAAAAATATTTTGTAAAATTCTTTTTCGCTCTACGGAGAAAAAACAACTTAAAAATCTTACTTTCGTTTATAAGAAAAAATATTATTTGTTATGCTTGTTTTATTAGATAATGGGCATGGTGGGTTAATCAACGCCAATCCCCAAACTGCTGGTCGTCGATCTCATAAGTTACCTAATGGTGCTCGTCTTTTCGAAGGAGAATTTAATCGTGCCATCGTCAATGGCATCATTCAAGAATTGACCTTTTTGAATATTCCCTATGTGAATGTATGCCCTGAGATTAGAGATGTAACCCTTCAAACTCGGGTAAAAAGAGCAAATGCCTACCGCCGAGTGAAAAATGTCTTTTTCATCAGTATTCATTCGAATGCAGGTGGTGGAAGAGGTTCCGAATTCTTTACTTCAGTAGGAAGGACTAAATCAGATCCTATTGCAAATATTTTTGCGCAAGAGTTTGTAAGTGAATTTCCAGATAGAAGATTGCGAACTGACTTATCAGATGGTATGCTAGGGAAAGAAAAGAATTTTTACGTTTTAAGAAAAACGGCAATGCCTGCTGTTTTAACTGAAAATTTCTTTTTTGACAATAGAGAAGAAGTCAAAAGTATTTTAATGACGAGAGAAGGTCGGCAGAAAGTAATTGATTTTCATGTTAAAGCAATTGTCAGGGTAAAAGAAGAAATCTTCTTGGAAGCTCCTGTATTATTGAATTAATTTTTCAAAAACATATCTTTGTATTTATCAGGCGATGGCGGTTAGTTATCGCCTGATTTATTCAATCAAAATATTATGAGTAAAAAGAAAAGAGACAATCGAGGGTTTGTTTTTTCAACCAATCCAGATTTTCAATATGACCATTCGGAACCAGAATATTCGGATTTGGAGCCACGGCTCCAGAATTTAAAAATCTATTTGGATAGAAAAGCAAGAAAAGGAAAAGTGGTAACCCTAATTACTGGCTATCATGGAAGTGAGGATGGTTTGAAGGATTTAGGCAAAACCTTGAAATCCAAATGTGGCGTTGGAGGCACTGCAAAAAATGGAGAAATCATTTTACAAGGTGATCACCGAGAAAAGGTTTTTAAGTTTTTGATAGAAAAAGGATATTCTAAAACAAAAAAAGCAGGTGGCTAAAAACAATTTTGGTTCTTAGACTAATACCGTGAAACTTATGAAAAATGAATTCGAGAAATCGGAAGATCGAGATTTCGGGAACAAAACACATCTCGAAATCTCGATCTTCCGATTTCTCAAATTCGAAAATCTTTGATGAAAAAATTTTAGATTTTATCCTCTAACGCTGGATTCAGTTAGCAACTGGATTCAATTATATTTCCGTCTTAGACGGAAGAAATAGCTGCGAAAGGAAAAAAAATCTCCTTTCGTACGTTCGAACCAATATTCTGTGGAGCGATTTCGGGAGTTCTTGAAAAGTAGCTTTACTGATAACAGATGATTGGTTGTTACATCACTTTCTTTTGACTAAAACTTAGGCGGAATAATATTCTTAAAATGCCCATTTAATTTTGCCTTACGGCGAATTTCTTCAATGTGGCTAACGGTAGGAATAATATGATTGAGGTGTTCTAAAATAAATTTTTGGCGCGCCTCCTCTGAGCTGATAGTCAGTAATTTGTATTCTTGATTGAGACTCAAACCAATATTTTTAGCAATAGCGTAAACCTTTAAATCGGAAGCATTTTCAGGCAATGGTTTATTAATTTTTAGCATCCCATAAAGTTCTTCTGCTTTATCAAGAATTTCAGCAGCCACGAAATCATCACCTGAGGTTTGAAATTTTAGTTTTTCTATTTCCGCGACAGCGTACAACTTATTCTTTGCTTTTGGGAAAAATTCACGAATTTTAAAAACCCCTACTCCTTTTGTTTTAATATCCATTTTTCCATCATCATGCTTTTTTGAAATTTCTACCAATTCCATTTCAGTTCCAAAATCCATGACTTTGTTTTTGATGAATGCCGGAATTCCAAAAGTGTTGCCACTCACCTCAATCTCATTTATCAATTGTCTATAACGCATCTCAAAAACATGCAAATTGAGATATTCGCCTGGATAGACAACTAATTGAAGCGGAAATTGTGGAAGCATCTGCATAATTCTGCGTTTAAAAAGTTAGATCTATGTCCTATACTAAGGAGTTAGATTTGACTATGTAATTTTTTAAGTTGCCATCAATGAGATAGCTTAATTAATGGTTTATGGTTAAGAGCTATTGCTCAACAAGTGTGAGCGCAATATTATTTAAATTTATTCGTCTTTGTTTTTTATCAAAAAGAATTTTAGAATGAATAACCAATGGGTAATTTCATATTTATTTTAAACAAATATAATATTTTTTATTTTTTAAAATTCTATCGACAAATAGGTTATCCAAAATATATTCTTCAAAAGTCCAAATTAAACGAATAAACACTACCTCGTTTTTTTTAGTTAAAAATTCTTTGTTTCGGTAGATTTTTTAGATTTTTGCATCGCATTGGAATAAAATTTGCACCCTTCGAATTCATATCAACCCCTCACAACCTTTCTATAATAAGTGAATTCAAAAATATCTTAGAGAAAAGTTACACAACACTAAGAACACTAACAAAAATAGAAACACTTTAATGCGGTAACCCGTATTAATAAAAGCGTTATATAAAGTAGAAGTTCAATTTTCGGGAAATTATTGTTCTTCAGACTTTCAAAAACTGTGTTTAAAGCATTTTAACTTGTTTATTATTTAAAAGGATTTTCAGCCTGTGGGAAGGCATATTGAAGATTCTTTTTGGGATTAAACCGATTTTTCAAACCCCCTTATTAGAGAGCAGTACATGAAAAAATTCTTATTAACATTAACTAGTGTTTTTGCACTATCCTGTGTTTTCGGGCAATTGTATGTTCGAGTGACAGGGCCACAAGCCAGCGAGCTCGCAGCCACCGCGTCTGTAAATTCTGACGGCTCGCGCACCATCGATCTCTTCCAATCAAATTCTTCGGTATCATTTAGTAGTGGCGATAATGCTACGGGAACTTTAGATGCCAAAATTTCTTGGGACAATTTACTGGGTTCAAAAGACGGAAATTCATCATTACAAAAGAATGTCTATGTAATGGATGAAAATTTCTTCATTCCTCAATTAGACCGAAAAAGAAAAGTATGGGTGTATTTACCACCTGATTACGAAACATCAACAAAAAGATATCCGGTCATCTATATGCAAGATGGCCAAAACCTCTTCAACGAACAGACGTCATTTTCTGGTGAATGGAAAGTTGATGAAACGATGAATGCCCTTTTCAACGCAGGTGACTATGGTGCTATCATAGTCGCCGTTGAAAACGGAGGTTGGAGACGTTTGGACGAATACTCTCCATGGTACAACAACCAATTAGAGGCTGGCGGAGAAGGTGAAAAGTATGCTGAATTTTTAGTAAAAACTCTGAAGCCTTACGTAGATGCAAGCTACAGAACCTTACCAGCTAAAGAATATACTGGAATCATTGGAAGCTCAATGGGAGGATTAATCACTCATTACATTGCAATGGAGTACCAAAATGTATTTTCTAAAGTAGGAGTACTTTCTCCTTCTTTTTGGTTCTCGAATGAAGCTTTCAGTCACACTACCTCAAAAGGAAAAAGAGGTGATTTGAAATACTACACTATTGCTGGCCAAGGTGAAGGTGCAGAAATGTTGGGCGGATTGAATAAAATGATAGATGTCATGGGCACTATCGGATTTGGTTCAAACGACATTAGAAAAATCATTCATCCTGATGGAAAACATGAAGAAGGATACTGGGCGCGTGAGTTTGGAAATGCATACAAATGGTTGTTTAGTGATTTGAACTTAGAAAATACTGCTTCAAATAATATCAAAACCTTAAATGACCTAAAGGTTGAGGTTGATGATAATTTTAATCAAATGTGGATCAAACATTTGAAAAATGTTGAAGGTGCAACTATTAAAGTGTCTAGTACGGATGGAAAATTCATCAAGAAGTTTGAAATAGAAGGTGAAGGACCTGTTAACATCAGCGGCGTTGTTGAAGGAAGCAACAAAGTAGAAGTGATTTTACAAAATAGAGTAATTCATAAAGAAACGCTTATTGTTTCAAGATAAGCCGAAATTGAGAACGCCCAATAAATCTATTTTATTGGCAAATAAAAAAAGACCTCTGATTCATTTCAGGGGTCTTTTTGTTTATATTCAGGCGTAAATTACCCTCGGCATGAAGTTTGACACATTATAAATACTCGAAATGTGTTTCACAACCCATTATGAAAATATATATGCTTAACAGGCCGTTAACACATATTTCTTCCCTATTAACTGGTTATCATTCGAGTTGATTTTACTTTTGTTTTCGACAATCTCGGAGTTGATTTGAAATTCATTTTTGCTCCATATTTATAATCTAAATTATTTTTATCCAAAAACTCTTAGTGATGAAAAAATTAAGTATTTTATTATCTCTTGCTGTTGCAGTATCATTTTTCTACGCTTGTGCTGAAGAAGGAAGTGCTGCAAAATCTGCTGCTGAAAATGCAATTACAAGTACAGCTCCTGCCGCTGACGCAAACAATGTAACACCAACACCACCAGCTACACCTCCTGCACCAACTGGTCCTACTACGACAATGACTTTCGACCAAACTGAATTTAACTTTGGTAAAGTAGATGAAGGTGAAGTTGTTGCACATACTTTCAAATTCAGCAACACTGGAAAAGAGCCATTAATTATTAGTAACGCAAAAGGAAGCTGTGGATGTACAGTTCCACAATGGCCACGTGAGCCAATTCCAGTTGGAGAATCAGCTTCAATCACTGTTGAGTTCAACAGTAAAGGAAAGAAAGGGCCTCGTAACCAAAAAGTTACGATTACGGCTAACACTAACCCACCACAGTCTTTCGTAGCATTGGTAGGGGAGGTTATTCCTGGAGCAACTGATGCAGCTGCTCAACCACAAATTCAAGTTAATCAGTAATTAATACTGATTATCAAAAGAAAAAGAGCGATGTCGGAAAAATCCGGCATCGCTTTTTTGTTTTAAACCCTCAACTCGTTTCCTTTGTTTGTCATTTCTAAATAGAATAAATGAAGGATTACCTTTCCTTAATAAAATTTAGCCATACTATTTTTGCATTACCCTTTGCAATGGTCGGCTATTTCATGGGCATACATACTGAAGGTTTTGGATTCAGTTGGCGAACATTTGGGTTAGTGCTTGCTTGTATGGTGTTAGCTCGAAGCGCAGCCATGGCATTTAATCGATACCTAGATAGAGATATTGATATAAAAAATCCAAGAACTGCTACTCGTGAAATACCTGCAGGTGTGATTTCTCCTTCCGCTGCATTGACCTTCATTGGTATATGCTCGTTGTTGTTTATCCTTACTACTTGGCTAATTAATCCCATCTGTTTTTATTTATCTCCTATCGCATTAGGAATCACACTCGGCTACAGCTACACAAAACGATTCTCAGGGCTTTGTCATTTTGTTTTAGGACTGGGTTTGGGCCTAGCACCGATTGGTGGTTATTTAGCCGTAACGGGGGAATTCAATTTGGCGCCATTGCTTTATTCGGGGGCGGTGCTTTTTTGGGTCGGTGGATTTGATATCATTTATGCGCTTCAAGACGAAAGCTTTGATAAGGAAAACAACCTTTTTTCTGTGCCCGCTAATTTAGGAAAAGATAATGCACTCACTATCTCAGTCATCTCACATCTCATATCAGCTGCATTTATGATTGGGGGAAGTTATTTAGTTTATCAGCATTATTCAGAAATGAATTCGCTTCATTGGATAGGATTGATAATATTTTTAGGATTATTAATTAATCAACATCGACTCGTAAAACCCAATGATTTGAGTAAAATTAACCTCGCTTTTTTCACTACGAATGGTATTGCCAGTGTGGTATTTGGGGCGCTGTTTGTCTTAGATTTTTACTTATAAAGTAGTTTCAATTATAACGTTTGCACCTTTCTCGATTTTCCCCCCTGCTGATGCTTCAGAATCCAACTTTGAGCGCATTCCAAAGTTCACGTTTTTATTAAAAAAGCGATAGGTCGAAAGTACTTCAAATGGCTCATTATTGGCCTCACCTGTCTGTTGATCAATATTAATGACATTGCATCGTCCACAAGCTTTCGTCACCTTAAATCGAGTTTTCCCAATTGTAAAATATTTCCAATGGTCTTCTTCAAAAGGTGTTTCTCCATCCACCACAAAATTCGCTCTAAAACGACTCATCATTACTGGCGATTTTAGTCTTGAATTCAGTTCTTCCAAAGATTTTTCATTCGCAATCAATATGGGTTGACTATCTGCAAAACTGACCTTTTTAGTTTCCTTTCTAAATGGGATACTACTTCTACGAATTGCATCTGGTGCAAGCCGATATAATCGACAAGAAAGACCGATTGCAGAATGTAGCCAACGGCTCACCTCCTCCCCTTCATCTATTGCATTGACCAAGTCACTCCATACTTTTACCGCTTCCGAATCGCCAATAAATTCTTTTTTCAAAGGAATCGAAAAATCAGATTGTCCTTGCTTTTTTAGTATCAAAAAATCATTTGATATCTCCGTCATTACTTGCGTTAGCTGAGCGTCATTTCTTTGCGTGACAAACTTTCCTTTTTCATCTACAAGCATCCAGCGGCGGTCATATTGAAGACCATGCACTTCCATAATTGCAGACGAAACTTCAATACCACCTAATGACTTTACCGGGTAAACGAAGATATGTTTTAAGGTCATATTTAATATTTTTTGAATATAATTTTTCTAAACACGAAATTATATATTAAATTTGTTCTACATTTATAATCCTTTGCAAACCATCTGTTTGCAATACCCACCACCATAGTCTTACTCCACTGGTTTTAGGCAATTTAAGTATATGTTTTTAAACATATATAAAATAATCTTTATTCACTTGGCATGGTTTTAGAATACATGTCAATAAATTTTAATATAAAAAATTGACTTTTACCTCCCTCAGTTGAGTTGAATTTTTTTAATGAGAAAACGAGGGCCTCCCCTTGTCTAAATTTGCAATCTGATGAATATCCGAACACAAATTTTAATTGTATTTTGCTTTTGCAATCTACCATTTCTTTCAGCTAAAGAAAATCTACCAACGGTGGACTTTGACGCTATGGAAGTTATGATGATGGGCGATACAATTATATATGACACGTTGTCTCTCGACTTGGGAGAAATCAGAACCCGTTGTCTGGACACAACTGGGTTGACTGGCCCAATCGATACTATCTACAACGAATGTAGCAACAACTTTTCTCCTGCCGTAAATTTTATAATTAATTCAACATTTGATTGTTCGACTACTATAAAATATCAAGGGGTAACTTGTGGAACAGATACCGCTTGTTTTGTGATTTGTGATGTTAACGGAGTTTGCGAGAATCAGACGTTGATTGTTTCAGCTTTTGAACCAAGTTGTTTTCCCAATAAAGATTATTTCTATGATACACTATATGTAACTGAATCCAGAGACTACTGTGTTGACTTAAGTGAGTTGAGCGGAGATGTAGTTTCGTTTGAAAATACTTGTCCTGCATCTGGAGGCAACACTACCGTTTTCTCAACTTTTGAGGATAATGGTGAATTTTGTATTAACTATTCTGCTATTGGAGTCGGAGTAGATACTGCTTGTTTAGTGGTGGTAGATGATCGAGGCTTCTCTGATACGACTTGTGTTATCATTTCTACACAGGTTCCAAAAACAACAACTATATGTGATACGATCACTTTAGGTACCGATACTTTGTATTGTTTAGTTAATGATGAGATAGGAGGTACTGTCTCAGCTTTTGAAAACGTTTGTCCCCAATCTGCCGACACCTCTGTCATCTTTAATCCAAATGATGTAACTTTGTGCGTTGAAACTCAGGCAGTTGGACTTGGCACGGATACTGCATGTATTATCATTTGTAATGATAACGATATTTGTGACACTACAATCTTTAAAATTGTAGTCATCCCCGACCCAAGCGACACGATGAATATGGAACCTCCCGTCGCCATAAATGATACGATTTCAATAGATGAAAACACTCCCCTTATTGTAATTAATGTAATTGGAAATGATACCGTTCCTGGCGAAAAGGTATTACTTGAAATTCTAACTCCCCCTCTCAACGGCACTGCCGAAGTAAATAGCGATTGTACAGTTGATTACACACCTAATGCAGATTTCTGTGGTCTCGATAGTTTAGAGTATAGAATTTGCAATAATGTAGGTTGTGATACAGCTTGGGTGGTTATTGATGTCCAATGCGTAAATGATAGCCTTTGTATTTTCAATGGCTTTTCTCCCAATGGAGATGGCGTCAATGATACTTGGGTGATAAAAGGAATAGAGAATTATCCCAATAATAATGTTCAAGTTATTAATAGATGGGGTAATCTCGTTTTTGAAATGGATGGATACAGAGGTACTTGGGATGGTACATGGAATGGTGTTAGCCTTCCATCAGGTACCTACTTTTATATAGTCGATTTAGGAGACGGCCGAGTATTTAACGGTTATCTACAAATCAACTATTAGCGATAAAATATTTTAATAGAAGTTATTTAAAAATAGATTTTAAGCTACAAATTCGAACCTAAAGAACCTGATTTTGCCAAATTTTAAATCCGTAGCACTGCTATGAATTGAAAATTTGACTTCTTCAGAACCTTTATTCTCAAATTTTCGCTTCTAAACTCCATTCTTAAACAACTTCACAAAATAAAGAGGCAATTGGTTTCACACATGCCCCCAGTATTTTTAAATAAAAACTACTGATTAAAAACTTATTCAAAAAGACAATTATGAGAAATTTATTTCACGCTCTTTTAATTATCCTGGTTTGTGGAGGAGCAACTTCTCTTTCAGCACAGCAGGATGCAATGTTTACCAAGTATATGTTCAATAGCTTGGTTTTCAACCCTGGCTACGCGGGTTCAAATGAACACATGGCCATTGCGGCACTTTACAGAAACCAATGGGTGAGTGTACCTGGAGCACCAGAAACTCAAACTATTACTGCTCACACTCCTTTGAAAAACAAGAGAGTTGGAGTTGGATTCAGTTTGGTAAACGATGTAATTGGGCCTACCAGAACAACAGGTGTCAATTTGGTTTATGCTTACCGAATTCCATTAGGAGGAAACAAAAAATTAGCAGTTGGACTTCAGGGCGGTGTAGAAAATTATGTGGCTGATTGGACAAAATTGACAGTCCAAAGCCCTGATATTGTATTTCAAACTAATGTAAACAGGTTTTTACCAAATTTTGGTGCAGGTATTTACTTCTCTACTCCAAAATTCTATGCTGGTTTTGCCTCTCCACATTTGATTGAGTATGATTTGAGAGACAACATTACCACAAATATTTACGCTCGTCAAGCAAGACACTATTTCTTCTCTATTGGTGGTGCTATTCCATTGAAAGGAGATGCTTTAGTATTCAAGCCATCTGCATTGATTAAAAATGTTGGATTATTTGCGGCAGCGGCTAAGCAACAGCAATTCCAAAACATTGGTGCACCAACTGAGTTTGATATTGACTTGTCTTTATTATTTCAGCAAACATTCTGGTTAGGAGCTTCATTCCGCTCAGCAATCGAAGGTTTCGGTTCAGAACCAACCAGTTCTTTTGATTCAGCAGATATCTGGGTTTCATGGTTTTTGAACAATGGAATGAGAATCGGTGCAGCTTATGATTATCCATTAACTGAATTGAATACTGTAACACAGGGTTCTTTTGAGGTAATGTTAGGATACGAATTCAATTATAGAACGAAGAAAATTGTTACGCCTCGTTATTTCTAAGCGGTTGCAACAGTTTAACTTTCTTTCAAAAATATATTTGCCTGAGGGGAGTTTTCTATTGTCATTATTAATTTTTGATTTTAACAAACTCTTATTTCAAATTTAACTATTAACAAATCTGCGAATATGACTTCCAGAAATTTACTCACTGTCATTATGATTTTCTGCCTAATGGCAGGCGTTAATGCACAGAGTTCCAAGCTTAAATCAGCTAAGCGTAAGATGGACAATCTTCAGTACATCGAAGCGATTGAGCTGTACAATCAAATATTAGAAAAAAATGATGTGGCTGAAGCCAAAATCAACATCGCTGAGGCTTACCGTAAAATCGGTGACGCTGGCAATGGTGAGTTTTGGTATGGTCAGGTAGTTAGGTTAGCGGAAGCTGAACCAATTACTAAACTTCATTATGGCCAGATGCTTCAACGCAACGGTAAATGTGAATTGGCCAGAGAATGGTACAATCAATACATTGAAGCCGTTCCTGACGATTTGAGAGGTCAGTACTTGTCTCGTGCATGTGATTATGAGCAAGAGTTGATGTCGAAAGGCGCTGGAATCTACGAGGTGCAGCATCTTGATTTCAACTCTGACTTAGATGACTTCGGCCCTAATTACTATCAGGACGGAATCGTCTTCGCTTCTGACCGTGACAAAGGCGCTATGGTAAAACGTGAGCACGGATGGACGGGTCAACCTTTTCTTGAGTTGTACTACTCTGAGGCAAAAGAGACCACACAAGGTGAAGATGGCATGTGTGGAGAATTCGTTCACGCACGTCCTGAGAAATTCAGTTCTAAACTGAACTCTAAGTATCATGATGCCATCGTAACTTTCTCTCCAGACAAAAAAGAAATTTTCTTTACCAGAAATAACTTAATCGGTGGAAAAACCGGAAAAGATGACGAAGGATATGTTCGTTTGAAAGTTTATTCTGCAAAAGATAAAGGTGAAGGAAAATTTGGCGACTTAGAAAGTCTTCCTTTCAATAGTGATGAATATTCAGTGGCACACCCTGCCCTATCTCCTGACGGAAACACTTTGTATTTTGCATCAGATATGCCAGGTGGTTTTGGTGATATGGACATCTACCTTTCAAGAAAAGAAAGCGGAAGATGGGGACCACCAGAAAACTTAGGGCCCTCAATTAATACAGAAGGACGTGAAGTATTTCCGTTTGTTGATAAAAGCAATCGTTTATACTTTTCATCTGATGGTTTGATTGGATTAGGTGGATTGGATGTATTCTACACCATGGAAAAAGTTGAAGGTGAATGGTCAATTCCAGAGAACCTTGGGTTCCCAATGAATACTATCTCTGATGACTTAGGTGTAGTTTTCAATGAAGCTGGAACGTGTGGTTATTTCTCTTCTAACCGCGCAGGCGGTGTTGGTGGAGATGACATCTACTCATTCAAAAAAGTGGCCGTACCTGTTGAGGTATATGTTTATGACGAAGAAAGTGGAGCGCCTATCGAAGGTGCAGAAGTTGTTGAAGATTGCAATGGTAGAACGTTGATTACTGGTACAGATGGAACTGCGATTATTGAAATGAAATTGGCAGCTTGCTGTAATTTCAATGCAGCAGCAGAAGGATATGAAGAAAATGTACAAGATGCTTGTACAAAAGACTTAGAAGATCCTAAGCGTATTGAAATTGGATTGACACCAGCTGTTCAATATTCTATGGAAGGTATCGTTTTCGATGATGGTACTGGTCTTCCAATGGCAGGTGCGATTGTTGAATTAACCAATGATTGTGATGATGAATTTCCTGGAACTTATATTACTGACGAAAGCGGTCGTTTCCAATTTCCATTGAAAGGCGATTGTTGCTATGCAGTAAAAGGAAGCAAAGATAAATTCTTGGCGGACATGTCTGAAAATCTTTGTACAACAGACAGAGAGCCAGGCGACCCAATTAATGTAAAATTATTTTTACAGCCAACTGTTTATAGCGGAAACGAAATAACGGATACAACTCCTCC
>CALDSS010000120.1 GCA_937924495.1 uncultured Saprospiraceae bacterium | reverse complement strand
GCATAAGGGGTTATACAGGAGCCATCAAATTTTCTAATAAATACATCATAAGAACCAGCAGCGAGATTTTGGAAAAAATTAGATCCAACATAAGTTACGCCACCATCAATACTATACTCTACAGAACCATTTCCTGGGTTCAATTGTACTTGAATCATTCCTCCATCTACACCACAATCGAGCGGATGAGTAACAATTACATCTGCAACTGAGAGCTGAGTTGGCTCATCAATGCTGACTGCATTCCCGGTAACGGTACAATTAAAACCAAGGATTCTGACAGAAGGGATATAAACGCCACCAGCCAAATTGCCGAATATTGGACTCGCTTGATAAGTAATTCCGTCCAAGCTATATTCTAATGTTTCAGTACTTGTTGCAGTGATTTCAATTCTTCCATCCGTATTTGCACAAGAGCTAACGTTAGAACTTGAAATATTATCTAAAGTAACAGTCCGTGTTGCATCTATATCAAACACCGAAGCGACTGATTCACAAGTGCCGTCTGTGTATCTTATGCTCAATTCATATCGGCCTGGTGCCAAATTGGTGAACGTATTAGATGCTTGCCAATTCATTCCATCCAAACTATACTCCAACGTGCCAGCTCCCATTGCAGTAATGGTAATAGCGCCATCCATATCATCACAAGCAGTAGCAGGAGTCACTGACATTCCAGTCACAGAAAAGCCGCCATCTGCATTCAGAGTCAAAGTAGTATCAATAACGGGGCAGGTGCCATTGGTGTAGCGATAGGCTACCGTATAACTTCCTGCCATAAGATTAATAAAATTACCAACTCCAGACCATGTGTTTCCTCCATCAATTGAATACTCAACGGTTGAAGAACCAGTAGTGGTTGCGGTAATGCTGCCATCACTTCCGTCGCAAGATGGGTCATTGAACACTAATGAAGTTCTCACAGGTGCAGAAGGACTGGTTAAGGTTGTTGGGTTTCCTGCTGACAAACAAGTTCCATCCAAAAATCTTACAAACGGAGTATAAGTTCCAGCTGCAAGGTTGGTAAAAACTGCACTTCTAACAAAAGTGACACCATCAATGCTATACTCAATATCGTTGTCTGGCAACCCTCCCCTTCCGTTGGCAAAAATTTCAAGTTGTCCATTTGTAAAACCACAGTCTGTGATATTGGTGGTTTGAACCAAAAGTATCTCAGGTGATTCGCCTCCACTTAATTGTGTGCCACCTGCGTTAGTGGTACAATTTGGATCATCCGTTCTTCTCAAACGAAGGTCATAATTGCCTTCTGATAAGTTTGAAAACACATTGCTTGCTTGCCAAGTTAGCCCACCATCAATACTATACTCCAATAAATTGGCAGGGTCAGTACCTAAATTGGCTGTAATGGTAAGAGAACCATCTGCAGTAGTACAAGTTGGCTGAACCACATCTACTCTTTCAAAAACGGGAGTGCCCGGTGCAATAAGCGTTAGCATTCCACCATCTACTAGGCAGGAGCCATTGGCATTTCTTATTCTAATTTGGTAAGTTCCTGATAGGACATTGTTGAAAAAATTCGTGGATACCCAAGTTGGTGGTTCCGTAATTGAATATTCCAAATTCCCAGATCCAGAAGCGGCAATAGTGATACTTCCACCCACTCCTCCACAATCAGGATTTGTTGAGTCCACGTTAGAAATTGTAGGTGCTGCTGGTGCATTTAATGTGATTGAAGGGCCAGCTAATGCGCAAGAACCATCTGTATATCTGACATAGGTACTATAGATTCCAGCAGCTAAATTGGAAATCAAATTACTTGATTGCCAAGTCATGCTATCGAGACTATATTCAAGCGTTCCAGTTCCACCTGTTGCATTGATTGTGATACTTCCATCCATCACCCCACAATCGGTAGGATCTGTAGTTGAAAGTGATATTGTTGGAACTACTGGTTGAGTTAATTCATATTGAACGCTATTACTTTCACACCACACCCCAGTCGTTGTATTTCTGGCTTTTACCAAAAAAGTTCCTGCACTAAGGTTGGTAAAAACATTATCATTTTGCCAAGTGACTCCATCATCGATAGAATATTGAGTCATTCCCGACAAGGTAGCCGTAAGTGTAATATTAATTATTCCATTTGATACAGAACAATCTGGGTTAGTACCATCTACACTTGCAATTTCTGGTGCTGAATTTTCATTCAATACCACTCCTCCAGCAAAAGTTTCGCAAAGGGAAACTGAATCTCTTACTCGTACAAAATAATTTCCAGCAGAAAGATTTGTAAAAGTGTTATCAGAAAACCAAGTTCCACCATTGTTGATAGAATACTCAAGTACTCCGGAGGTTGATGTTGCAAATATTTCAATTAATCCATTAGCACCACAAAGACCATTTTGGGTGTTCAAATTAGTGATCGTGGGTGCATCATTTAATAAAAGTGTAACAGTAGTTCCACTTACTTCACATCCACCTATTGTAGGCCTAACCATTGGCTGATATAAACCAGCAGAAAGAGCAGTGAAAGTATTTCCAGTTTGCCAAGAAATTCCATTATTGATGCTGTATTCATACATCCCTGTGGAGCCAGAGGCAAAAATGGTTATCGTCCCATCATTTACGCCGCAGGCAGATGGATTGACCTGATCGATACTATCCAAAACTGGAGCACCTACTTCATTAATAGTCGCTACCCCTGCAGTGGTCAGACAAGTCCCATTATCTCTTACAGCGATATTGTAATTTCCAAAATCTAAGTTTGAAAAGAAACCGCTGACACTCCAAGCACTTCCACCATCAATCGAATATTCAAGTGTTCCTGTATTACCAGTGGCAGTAATTGAAATCATTCCATTGGACTGACCACAATTGGTACCGGTTGAGACTACATCTATATCGAGTGCATTGGCAACGCTTCTTAAGGAGACTTCTTGAGGAGTTGAAACACAGGTTCCGTCCGCATTTCTAACCATTACCAAATAATCTCCATCCGATAGGTCAGTATAGCTGCTCAACCCTTGCCAAGTAAATCCACCATCAATACTGGATTGAGTGGTACTTGATCCCGTTATGGTCAACTCAATCGCTCCATCTGCTACATCACAAGCTGAAGGTTGCGTAAGATCTATATTAGAAATAATTGGCTCTGAAGGTTCATTTATGGTGTATTCACCAATTTGTCCTTCACATGTTCCATCTACATTTCGAGCCCACACATAATAGGTACCACCAGCTAAACCTGAGAAAAAGGTCGTTGCGGTGTAAGTCATTCCACTATCAATACTTACTTCAAATGGATTGGGGTCGCTATCAATAATAAAAATTGCGCCGTCCATAAGTCCACAATTAGAAATATCCGTAACTAAGACGTCAGTAATCGCAGGCGGATTAGGTGATTGCAAAATCACCTCTGGCCCTGTCACTTGACAGGTCAAATCAAATACTCTAACAACAATATTGTAGGTTCCTTGTGGAAGGTTTGAAAAAGTAGGACTCAAACTCCAATTCATTCCGCCATCTACTGAATAATCCAAAGGCTGTACGCCACTATAGCTGGCAGCGATGGTAATTTCACCATTGTTGGACATGCATCCATTCATACCATCGGTACTCACATTGTCAATAAAAACCGAAGGAGGACCAACCAACTCTGCGGTTCCAACAGTCGTTTCGCAAGTTCCATCTAAATTTCTAACCATGACGCCATATTCGCCAGGGATCAGTCCTTGAAAAAATCCATTTCCAGCCCAGGTCATTCCGCTGTCAATGGAGTATTGGTAGCTCTGCCCCATTACAGGCGTCAAGGAAACTAAGATTGAACCTTCATTTCCATTACAAGTTGTTGGGTTAGAAAATGAAAAAGTCGGATCTGTTGGTCCTTCCGGAGCAGTCAAAGTAACGTCTTGAATATCGACCATACAAGTACCATCAAAGTTTCTCATCATTAGGTCATAATTACCTGGCCCTAAATCTTCAAAAACACTTGTGGTTTCCCAAGTATTACCACCGTCAATACTATAAACAATAGAACCATTTCCTCCTGCAGCAATTATTGCAATGTCACCATCCGTCGTATTACAATCAGTTGGATTCGCAAATTCCACATCTTCTAATTCAGGAGCATTGGGTTCTTCCAGAACAGCAGTGCCTGCATCTACGACACAGGTGCTATCTCCATTTCTTAGGAATATGTCATAAGTGCCTTCAGGCAAATTGACAAAAAGGTTTGAGGTCGTCCAAGTAAATCCACCGTCGATACTGAACTGGGTTGCCCCCACTCCAGCAGTTGCATCAATATCAATTCGTCCATCCGAGGCTCCGCATTCAGAAGGATTGGTCAGCAACTTATCATTTTCAGTTGGACTTGGAGGATCCATCAATTCGGTAGCTCCAGCAGTAGAAATGCAAGTCCCGTCACCATTTCTCACGCTCACTTCATATACGTCTGCCTCTAAGTTAGGAAAGGAATCTGTGGTTGTCCAAGTCGCACCGTTATTGATACTGTATTCAAGGTCACCTGATCCGCCCGAAGCAACAATTCGGATGTTTCCGTCTCCGAAACCACAAGCAGAGGGATTATTAAATCTAACTTCTGAAACAATGGGCGCAGTAGGCTCAACCAATATGATTAAACCTCCATTTACCACACAAGAGCCGTCTGCATTTCGTACCAAAATAGGATAAGTACCCTGAGAAAGATTTCCAAATTCATTGGAAGATGACCAAGTATTCCCATCTACGCTATACTGCAAAGGCGCTATTCCACCCGAAGCTATAATTTCTATATCCCCATTTGCGGCACTACAATCAGTTGGGTCAGACTTGTTTACATTTTCTATGGAAGGAGAAATAGGTTCTTCTAATGTTACTGTTCCGCCAGCAGTCATGCAGGCAGATCCGTTTCTAACTTGTAGGGCATAATTACCTGCACTCAGTCCATTGAAAACAGAGGAAAACTGCCAATTGGCACCTCCATCTATACTATACTCAATTCCCGGAGGAACAATTTGGATTGCCATTGCTGTAATAATTATTCTTCCATCTCCGGAATTGCAATCGGTTGGATCAGCCATAATGACACCACTGACGATAGGGTTGGAGGCCACCAGAACATCTTTGGTAAAGGTCGCAGAGCACCCATTAAAAGTCTCAGTTGTTAAAGAAGCTGAATAAACTCCAACAGCGCCATAGGTGAAAGTAGGATTTACATCAGAAGATGAAGACATACCCTGACCAAATGTCCAGTTATGGGTAGCGATGCTACCCAAGTTTGGGCTTAGGTTGGTAAAGGTCGTCATTGTCTCCTCACAAACTGTATCCGCCAAGAAATTCGGTTCTGGTAATTGATAAAACGAAATCTCTACTGAATCTTGAGCCACACATCCCATTCCATCATCAGCGGTTAGCACATATTTTGTAAATGGCAAAGCGAAGTTCCCCGGAAAGGAAACCGTCGGATTGGAAATATTTGGATTATTTAAACCAGAAGTAGGCGCCCAACTGTATGTGACTCCTGCAACGGTTGGTGTTCCAATTTGTATCGTTTCATTAATACAAATTCCAGTATTAATACCAGCGACAGCTACCACCTCAGGCATAATCATTATCTCAACTGAGTCTGCCGTTTCAGTACAATTTTCTATGACCTTCAATTTATAAATGATCGTATCTTTTTGTACTTCAAAAGAAGGTGACAAAGTATTCGTTGGCCAGAGATGGTTTAATGAAACATCTTGCTCACTTGACCACTCAATTTCATAAAAGGCTCCACAATCTGTATTAACCAAAACTCCACCAATGGCTGAAGTATCGCCTTGGCAACCAGTGTATCCACTTGGTGCATTGGTGATGTTTATGGACTCTAAGTGATTGGGAAAAGCTAATACCACATGTAAAGACATGAAGAAAAAGAAAAGGATAGAAAAAAACCTTTGTGTTCTTTTCAAGAGGATAAACCTCAGAGAATTCTCTGGATTAAGGTAGTTTCTCAGCATTGGGATAAAATTTACGTTCATGGATTTTCATCCATTTTTCTACACTTGCAAAATAATTATAATACGACTATTCCAAAGACTGTGCCGATATATAGAATAAATACTAATATAGTTATTGAACATAAGTCGTGGAGCACAAAATCTAAAAATTTTCCATCAAAGATTTTCGAGTTTGAGAAATCGTGAAATCGAGATTTCGAGATGTGTTTTGTACTCGAAATTTCGATCTCCCGAATTCGTTTTTCATAAGTTCCACGGTATTTGTCTAAAAACCAATAATATTAAAGTGATTCTCTTCTCATGCGTAATTATCGCAGAGAAAAGCCTCAACTGCACAGTGGATAGTCTAAAAATGAATGGTGGTAGGAAGTGCTTTACTTTTTGTAATGAAATGAGTCTCTCTCTTTTATCGGGGGATAAAGCACAATGTAAAGGTAAGTAGATTTCTGAAACTTATAAGATTTCTTTAATGTTTTAAAACAGGGCTTTCGTACAGGACAAACAGGAGTCATCTTACCTTAGAAGTAGGATGACTCCTGTTTGTCCTAAAAAGATTTTTAATTTCTATTTGAAATAATTATTCTTTTCGTAGCAAATTTTTCATCATCCAAAATTTTAATAAAATAACTTCCACTCACCAAATCACCCAATTCAATTTTCATTCGATTGCGATGATCAGATTGGAAAGATTTTAATTTTCTACCTAATAAATCCAAGACCTCAATTCGATAATTTTTGGATTCATTATCTAAAAATTTCAAATATAAATCTCCGTCTGTTGGGTTAGGAGCCATTTCAAAATTGATTTGATTAACCAAATCGCTTGTACTGGAAGTCAAATCAAACGTCTCCGAAAAATCTGTGGAAGTATAGGGCGATCCATCAGCGTAAATTCCTCTGGCACCTGGAATGGTCGCAGTGATAGTTGCCGGATAAGGCGGTCGTAATTTTAATCGAACACTGGCAATTTTTCCACTATCATCTTTTCCATCATTATCGGTTCTTACCAAGGAGGTGCGGAGGATTTTGTCCCCTCCGAAATTCTTTTGAACGGTAAGCAGGTCATTGTTCAAACTCCCTGCCCAAGAATCTGTATAATCTATAATTGCAGAATCAGGATGAATCAAAGCCGCGTCGTACAAAAAGTCAAAAGCCAAACCATAAAAATCGCTAATCATCGTCTGCCCATCACCAAGATAAACGTTGAAATGAGCCCACCCTTTCGCGTCAAGCGAAACAAATTCTGTTTTTAAATCTTCTTGAAGAAGAATGTCTTTTGTGTCAATTTCTTTTGGATGAAATAGTCCCCAATTGATTTGAATGGCCATGGTATCCCAAAAACCAATTTCACCAGATCCATCCGAATCAATGTGTTTATAATTGCTGGCGCCGGGCAAATCTCTATCCCAATTGAGCATCGGTTGAGGAGAGAAAAACCAATCTGAGTTGGCACGCTGTGGCCCTCTTTCACCAAAAGCAAAACCGATAGGGAACAAGTCCTCTCCATCCACATCTCCATCATCATCGGTATCGCCTGGCCAAACGGGATCAGTGATAACGGTAATAATTTGATGATGATGAGCAGCCATCCCACAATCATCCATCGCATCATATCTTCTATGAATCTCGACGGTCTCCATATCGCCAGTGGCTACCTGAGATTCCGAAAAATTTATGGCTACATCGGTGTCACAATTATCAGTGACCGTGGGCTGCCAAGGTGGCGGAATTTGCTGACCAGCCGCTTGATCAATGGTAACATTCATTGGAAGTTGCCCTTCAAACATTGGAGGTTCATGATCCATAAAGTGGAAATTCTGTTCTATAGAATAAGATACTCCACAAACATCCTCTGCTGTCCAAAACCGTTCAACCTCCCCGTCACAGAGCCCCGAGCCTCTAACTTCATCTACGTAGGTCAGGGTGAAGTCAAGTCCACAATCATGTGTAAAAGTCGGAGGCAAATAAGGAATTGTATCACCACAGGTCAAATCAGTAACAGGATCCGGAGGTGTTTCTAAAAATGGCCCTTCGTTCACTTTTTCTATTCTCTGGGTGTATTCCACAAAATTGCCGCAATCATCCATTGCTCTCCAAGTTCTCAAAATCAAAGCAATTGGGCATGCACTGGAATCTATATCGTCCCGATAGGTTATTTCTAAATCGGCATCACAAAAATCTCTAAATTCTGGTGCCGAATATGGAATCGGATCCTGACAAAAAATAAATTCATCTGGAGGTGTTCCCTCCAGAAAAGGCTCATCCATATCAATTTTGGTTATCGTTTGGGTTCCTACCAAGGCATTGCCACATTCATCTGTAGCAGTCCATGTTCTGATATGCACTTCCTGGCAAGGATTCGAAAGAATTTGATCATTGTATTCCACAAAGACATCACCAAAGCAATCTGAGGCCGCTTTGGCCTGCACAAAAATCAAAGGTAAATTACAATTGATTGTTTCATCTGCTCCTGGTTCAACCACCCAAGATATACCAGTTGGAGGTGGCGGACCGTCTGGAATTCCCACCACCTTATAAATCAAAGTATCACAAAATTGAGGGTCACAAAGTAGAATTCTAAAAGTGGCTTCTCCCTCCTGATAAGCGGAATATCTTAGATTACTACGATCAAAAGAATAATCGAATCCAATCACTAATTCATTCCCTTGAATATACTCAGAACCTGCATTATTAACATTGTTCAAATTGGATGAAAATACCCCAACGGTTTTGCTCTCTCCAACAATTAAAGTGTCATAAAAATATTCCGTACCTATTGTAAAATCAGGACATTCAATTTCCACGGAAGTGGTAGAAGTGTAATCAAAATTTGGGTAACGAATACTCAATTCGTATTCCCCTTGCGGGAAAGGAGGATGTGTGTAGTCAATCCATCGAGTAGCATATTCTTCACCAAATTCGTCCAACATCCCAGTTTCTAAACTAACCACTTCCATTAGTCCAAAATTTCTTCCGTTTCGAGTACCTTGAATAGAAGCGCTTCTCCATTCCCATTCACTATCTGGAATAATCAAACCCATCCAGGCGATTAAATCCCAGTTTGTTCTAAATATAAAATCTTTGTAAACCACTCCATCTACCTCCCAAAATAGTACCTTGTAGCGCACGTTATCGTTTAAATAAGTATTTCCTAATCTGTATTTGACAGATTCGACTTGCTGTCCGCATGTATCTTGATATCCTAAATACTCGTAAGGCACTCCGTCGATCAAATACTCGTAATCATCAAAGATTTTATCGGTTCTTTTGATTGGAAGGCAAAGTGGTTGGTAACCACCATTGCACCAATTTACTGTAGTATCTACCAAGGGCTCCATTTGAAATTTCGCAGGATCCATAACTTTTATTTCGTAAGATTGAATTTCGCATTGCGAACCATCCCGATTACAAAATTGCAAATAAGCGATTTCCAATCCATGGCGCTTTCCTGTCAATTCTAAAGTGCGAATATTTGGAACTGAATGTTCAATAGTCAGGTAATTTACATACGCTCCAGCTGAAAAATCATTCAGATTAGTTAGAATAGAATCAGCATCTTCAAAAACTGGGATTTCAATAAATTGAGATTCTCCTTTTTTGAGATAAATTTTTTCTGTGACAATTTCCTCATTTCGAATATCGAAACTGAATTCATATTGACGTGATCCACTATCGCCAGATAAGAAAACATTGACACAGCAATACTCTCCCCAATTATCATTGGTTACAAAATTCATTTTGTAGTCTTCCAATATTTGGACAAACTCAACTCCACCTATGGAATTGATATCTCGCATTGCCTCAACATTTCCACCCAATCCTGAAGTATCTAATTGATATAGATTGGGACCATTAATGCCTAAAACCAATTTGACATCGATGGTTTGTGCATTTACCAAACTTGTAATAAAGGAAAAAGAAAAAACAGCAAAAGCTGCTATGTATAATTTTCTCATGGGAACAATCGGTTTATTATTTTTTTAGTTGCGTACGCAAAAATGAGGTATTCCGCTGTTAAAGTCAAAGATAAAGATTCCCGACAAAGCCCCAGCTTGACAAGTGCAGAAAACTTTTGAGCGATCTTATAGGAGCAATCTTATGGTCGTTTGCTATCAGAGGCCATGCGACCGCCCAACCATGCGGTCGGAATATAAGCGCCTACCAAGTCCAAAATGATAAACCAAATGGGCGTGCCTTTCATTATGAAAATATTAATCGTACCCATCAACAGAAAAAAAATGCCAACTCCTAAGGCTATTTTCATTTTCTGAATGCTAACAAATTTTGCAGCAAAAAACGCAGCTGCAAGCGTTCCAAGCGCATGTGCAAGCCAAGGCATAACCCAATGTTTAGCTTCAAAAAGCTTCAAATTGTCCATTACATTTTCAGGGGTAACGCCTTCGGGGAATGGAACAACCTTACTACTTAGCATTACAATGGTTCCATTTACGACCATTCCTAATACAATTCCGGCTACGACAGCCAATACGTTTTTTAAAGTTGGATTCATTTAAAAAAATTAAGATTGGGAAGAGGTTTGAGCAGATCAAATGTAGAAAAATTCCTATTTTCCCCAACCTAAACCTAAAATATTGGGTCTTCTATTAAAAATAAAAGGATGAATTCAAAAAACCTTTACGCGATTTTACTGCTCACATTTTTAAGTTTGTTGGCTTATGGCCAAAGCACAATTGGTGCTGGAGGTGGAGTGATGCTGATATCTTTAGAAAAAAACCAAAATATAAGAAATGAAATAGTCGTAAATGAAGGGCGCAGCTATATCCCATCTTTGAACTGTTTAGTTGAAACTGAATTGAATTCAATCGTTTCAGGAATTCTGAAAATAAATTATTCCAAACTAAAAGCCGAATTACTTTCACCTTCAGTTTTTGAAATAGGTGGAGTTCCATTAGAATTTACTCAAATTTCTGCCATCCAAATGATTAACTTAAGATTGTGGAAACGTGATAAAAAACAGTATTCCGTGCATCGAATAAATTTCGGATTGGGAGGAGGCCTAAATCATTTTTTCAATTTAATCCCTGAGAATAACTTCTTCGCTTCACAATTCGAATTTGAAGACACTGATAGTTGGGAGTTTTCTCTCAATTATGAACTATCGATTGATATAAAAAATTTTAGAATCGGAATTCATCACTCTGTTGGAAAATTAAATGCGTGGAGAGAAGGGCTCATTGACCGTTCAAGGTTTTCAACGATTACGGGCAGTTATATTTTGGAACTCTAATGTCAAAATCGAACCTATGAAAAAATCAATCATTTTAATCTTAGGAATTCTGACATTGAGTAGTGAGCTTTCAGGTCAAACAAGCATAGCAGGCGGCTTTGGTTTCCAATTCAATAAATTTAAAGTTGCTAAAAATTCATCTGCTTTTGAACCAAATAATGGATATGCAAATTATGGATTAAGTGCGGTTTGTATTATTGAACACGAGGTAACCCAAACCTTCTCAACAAGTATAAATATAGATTTTCAACAACAAAAAAACGAATATAAAATTTCTAATAGATCCTCGACAAGTGATAAAATTAAATTTCAAATTCTAACAATTGGTGGAAACTTAAATGTAAAAGTTTATCAGAACTATTTAGAAAAAACTAAAAATTACGAATCATTGAAATTAGGATTTGGGATCAATCTAAACAATTTTCAAAATTTCAGATTACGGACAGATGGAGTTTGGCTTCGATCTGGAAGAGCAGATTTTGATGGTAAGGAATTAGCTCTGACTAGTAACATTACATTTGATCACCAGAATTTCAAAATGCTTTTCAGTATCTCAAATGGATTCAAATTAAGGTATGACATTGAGGATTTAATTGCTTCGTCGTCGTGGGTTACCTTGAGGTTTTACTATAATTTTCAGTTATAAAATAAAAATCCCAAACTTTACTTGATACAAAATTTGGGATTTCGAGAAACCGAGAATTCGAGATTTCGAGAAAAAACAAGTCCTAAAAATCAGCTTCATTCTTAAAATCAATTATTAGTCTCGGACTCTCGATCTCCCGATTTCTCGGCTATCATAATTTTAATCCTCTCGAATTATTCATGTTCTGCCCGAGGCATTTCAAATTCATTTTCGGCATAAGCGGGTGATTTTGGAAAATCAAAACCGATGCTTCTCTGCGTAGCAGATGAACTTTGAACCTGCGCAAATTGCTCTGCTCGTTTCCTAAAAAATCCGTTCCAACGATTAGAGATGCCCATCCAAACAAGTTCAGGGACACTGAGGTCAACTTCCTGATCATCATACTCAACTTCGATACCGCTACCCCGTCGATATACTTCGACACTGATGATACAAACGAAGGCTAAAATCACACTGAAACCTACCAGCCAAGAAAACAACCCGCCCCAAAACGTGGCATCTGACATTTCTGCTTTATGCACTTTTATTTGAGAAGCCGCCGCTGCATTTACAGAAGAATTCATCTCCTTTTTTGCACCTGCGATGGCAGATTTCTTTTCTGCTCTCCATTTTTCAAATTGCTTGGTTTGTTTGGTTTGCAAACTCGCCAAAGTATTCGATTTTTCAAGCTGTAAATCTGCTGCTTTCTTGCGGTACTTTGCTGCTTGACTCTTTGCCCATTTTTCACCAGAAGCATACTTCCGATCGTAATTAGCAACACGCTGTTCAGCGGCAGCAATTTTTGCCTCAAACTGGTCTGCTTTTCTGGTCATCGTTGACTCCTGCGTTTTACTGAGCATTTCCCATTCTTTGTCAAATTGAGCCGCTATTAATTTCACATCTTCTCGATAGCCCGATTTGAATTTAGTAGCATCAATATGAGTCACAATTGGCACATTACTCACAAAAGCATGGTTGATGCCATTGGTCGATAGTCTAAAAGACATAACACCCATTCCAATGGTAATTGCCGAAACGATGGCAAATAATGCGATATACCACGCATTTTTAAATCGTTTCCAAACTAAGGTTCGAGTAGCCACTTGTAAAAATTTACGACCACCCAACTCAAGCAAAGCTACCACCAAAATTGTAGCAATCAAGGAAACGGTGATGGCAACTAACTTAGAACTCCCCGCCAATTCACTCTGACAAATATGCCAAATCGTAACGGCTTCCGTCGCTGCACTAATCACCTGCGCCACCTTACCAATCAAATCAATACTGGGCGCGATAGGTCTAAATAAATTGTAGAAATCTCGGTTGGTTGCCGAGGTTTCTTTTGCAATAAGTTTTGTCTTATTGTTCATAAAAAAAAGTTTACGGTCTTCCATCTGCACATGAGCATTCTATTTGAGATGCACTCAAAATATCGTCACAACCAACTATGAAAACCGAGTTAAAAAAAACTGGATTAAGTGTTGATTTTAAATTTCAGCTTTATGCTGAAAATCAACACATAAAACACTCCGAATACCTGCAAAATAATATGGAAAGAAAAATTCCTAAAATCTGAAAGTCGATTAAGCTATCGCAAAATAAAGGCGTGTTTAGACTTTATTTTGAAATATCTTGTATGCTCTGAATCCGTCTTTTCGCTTCACTTTTCGTTAGAAAAATTAACTGTAGCAATGGCTACACTAAATTTGTCTGCCTCAATTGAAGAAAAAATCCATGACTCATCGCTCTACAACATATTTCAAAACAAAGTCTGTAATTATAACGTACGAATGTTAAAAATGTAACATTTGTAATTAAAATAACTTTTATTACTTTTGTGAAAATTAAATAAACATGAGTGAAGAAAACAAAGAGAAAGAGCAACTTAAAGTATTGAGGGTCAATAATTTAGCACACCAAAATGCAAAAATAAACTCCGCAAAAAGAGGCATTAAATTGCAGCAATATATTGAGCAATTAATTGAAAAAGATGAGAAGGGCATGATTAATTGGGATTAAATTATTTTCAGTCGTAGGGACAATTCATGAATTGTCTCTACGACTGAATTGAAATCAAAAATCATCATACAAAAGATATTTAGCCCTCATTTTTTTA
Organism: uncultured Saprospiraceae bacterium; assembly: GCA_937924495.1. GTDB lineage: Bacteria > Bacteroidota > Bacteroidia > Chitinophagales > Saprospiraceae > JAGQWW01. Next base: position 4,785 of record CALDSS010000120.1, on the reverse strand, counting down.
AAGGTGGTTAAATCCTTTTTCCAGGTTTTACGAATTTCTGTTTCTGTCATACCTACCTCAATTTGTTTTCTCAATTTATCGGTCCCTGCCAATTTATCGAAGAAAAGATTTTCATTGAAAAAGGATTGTTTTATATTTTTTAATTCTTGATAGGCAGAAATTAAATAGCTGAGATTGAGCTGGGTATTTTCGTGTAAATCCCTTGCATTCATTAATCCAAATCCGAAGCATTGCTTCCCCTCCAATTTTGGATATTTTGCGCCAGCCGTCGGTTTGGGTGTAAAAGTATAACTGCCGATTTTCAATTCTGGATGACCATAAATTTGAAATGGAGTTTCCGTTCCTCGACCAACACTCACTACCGTTCCTTCAAAAAAACAAAGCGAAGGATATAAATAAATTGAAGTTTGATTTGGAAGATTGGGCGAAGGTTTGACTGGAAGTAGATAAGGCGTTTTATGATCATAATTTTCACAGCTAACAATTTCTAAATCTAAATCCAACCCTTCACCAAGCCATCCCTCTCCCACTACCATTTTCGCATATTCACCAATGGTCATTCCATGCACGACTGGTATTTGATGAAGGCCAACAAAGGATTCAAAACCGTTCTCCAAAACAGGTCCATCTACATAATGACCATTTGGGTTTGGACGATCCAACACTCTGAATTTAACTCTGTTTTCGGCACAAGCCTGCATGACATAGGTCATCGTAGAAATATAAGTGTAAAACCTCGCTCCGACATCTTGAATATCAAAAATCACGAGATCGATGCCATCCATCATTTCGGCAGTTGGTTTTTTATTTTTCCCGTAAAGGGAGACAATCGGCAATCCTGTTTTGGGATCTTTACCATCGATTATTTTTTCTCCAGCATCTGCTGTTCCACGAAAACCATGCTCGGGTGCAAATATCTTTTTCAATCGAAACCCTTCTTCTAACAATTTGTCAATCAGGTGTTTTTCGCCAACCCTTGAAGTTTGATTGACGACAGCTGCTACGGTCATTTCTCCTCCTCTATCCCCTTCTGAAAATTTACTTAAGGATTCAAAATAGACTTCTGCACCAGTTTTTATGGGTTCTATTTTTTTGGTGATTTTAGTTTCAGAAGTGGGCTTCTTATCTGTTTTGAGAGATTGCTCTGTGCAATTATTGGATGCGGTGAGACTAAAAAAAAGGACAATTAGGTAAACAGAATTTTTCAAAATCATGACTATTTCTTTTCGCAAAAGTATAGGATTATTTAAAAGAAAAAGATAAAATTTTTATTTCAAAATGGAGTCATCAAAGAAAGGTCCGCAGGCAGCAACAATATTTATAGGATGGAAGTGGCTCAACTGAAAAATTGGTTGTTGGTTTTCTAAAAATGAGTCCGAAAGAAGTCATTGTACAAGAGGAACGGAAGAATAGGCGCGACAGAAGCATTCATTTTGCTATTTTTGAGCCACGTCTAAAATTTATAGCCAATGAGATTTTTCACTTTCCTTTTTATCATCACAATCATGACCACTTCTTGTGCACAACTACCCTATCATTCTATTCCTGATTATCCAGAAGATTATAATGCTGGAAATGTAGTTTCGAGAACGATTGATGGATTGGGGTACCGATACTATTGGGCAACGGAAGGTTTGCGAGAAGCAGATTTAAAATATAAACCTACCCCAGAAGCAAGAGATGTTGCCCACACTTTAGAACATATTTATGGACTTTCTGACGTAATTTTAAAGGCAACAGAAAACAAACCAAATATTCGTCCAGCTGATTTTGGAGAAATGGATTTTGAAAAGATGCGAGAAAAAACGCTCAAAAATCTGCGCCGAGCCAGCAAAAACACCATCGGTAAATCACCTGCTGAATTAGAAAAAATGAAAGTCATTTTTCAACGAGGTGATAAACTATCCGAATTCCCTTTTTGGCATTTGTTGAATGGCCCAATCGCTGATGCATTGTGGCATGCTGGACAAATCGTAAGTTTCCGCCGTTCATCTGGCAACCCGATTGACTCGAAAGTGAATGTCTTTATGGGACACACCAAGCATTGATAAGTTCAAGTACAAATTTCAAAATCAAGTTCAAGTATGTGTGTTTGGTCTTGAACTTGATCCTTGAACTTGAACTTTGATCTTCCAACTCACCCAAATTATCCACGTGCTGATGGACACCAACATTATTTTTTGTAAAAAAGGTAGGTAATAAATATTCCATTTGAGGGTATAAACCAAAAGTGATAAACTACTTATGGCGACCACCAGCAAGAAGCTCCAGAAAACTGATTTCATTCCGCTGGTCAAAATCTCATAAGCTGCTGAAACGAAAATAAGGCTTCCAAAAAAGCCAGTCAAATGAATAGCAATGTCATGCAAATCAGTTAGCACCAAAGCAAAACAAATGCCCATAAAAATCCCTGACCAAGTGATGAACTTGTGAATTAGTTTTCGTTTTACGAACAAAAAAGGAAAAACAATGGAGAATAAAATCAAAGCGACCGCCGATACCAAATGCGCTATTTTTGCCAATATATGACCTCTATTAGGTTGACAATTTTTGGACTCCTCCCCCATCAGATCACACCAATAATTATGAAACCAATCATAACCCGTGGCATCTGGAAAGGCATCAGAACCACCAGGATAAATCCATGCTGCTACCCCAAACAACATAAAATACAACCCAAAAGCAACATAAATTGCTGTTGGCACCTTATTTACCCAATCTGTGTTTTCGTCGCGCAACCTTCGAACAATTATTTAACCGAAAGATAGTCAGAAAATGAATATGATTACATTTGAGGACTTTATAACTTTTGATTTGAGTAACTTGTTCGTCTTTGGTAGCGATGCCGAAGTAGAGATGTCAATAGACAAAGGGAGGAATTTACGCTATTGATTAGGGTTTTCTCCTCTCCCGCCCTTCGGGCACCCACTCTAAAGAGGGACAAGTAAGTGCTTGGATTTATTGAAGTTGTTAATTGACTACATGGTTTCCAAAACAATTTAACCATATAGCCTCTGTACAGGACAAAAGTAGAATCGGAGGTTTACTAAACTTAATTTTAAGGTAACCTTCGGTATCAATCCTTTAAAATCGAACCTTTAATTTAAGGCGAAGTTTAGTAAACCTATGTTTTGTCCTGTACTTAGCCATATAGCCATAAAACAATAAAACCATTTAGAAACTTTTTACTGAATTAATTTATACCATGATAAAAAATTTACTTTTCATTCTTTTTTTAAGCCTATCCATTTCAGCAGCAGCTCAAGATTTTGATGGCTATGCGCTCTACAATTCCTTGAATAATAGAAATGCTTATCTTATTGACAAAGATGGAGACATCGCCTATAGATGGAATTGTGATGATGCCTGCAACTATGCAGTGTTGATGCGTGAAAACGGCAACCTCATCAGAGGAGCAGTCAAGGTAGATAATATCATCCGTGGCCCTGCGGTTGGTGGCAAAGTTCAAGAAATTGATAGAGACGGAAATACCGTTTGGGAATATGTGCATTCTGACGCAACTAAGGTGCAACATCATGACATTTCACTGATGCCCAATGGAGGTGTGCTCATCACTGCATGGGATGTGGCCGAAAATAGTTTGTTGAAAGACATGGGATATGAAGGAACAACGGACAGATATCCTACTCGTTTGCTCGAAATTCAACCCGATGGAAATGGTGGCGGAAAAGTCGTTTGGGAATGGAGCATTTTGGATCACATGATTCAGGATGTTGATCCGAACAAACCAAATTTCGGAGTCGTGGCGGACAATCCTCAATTGATGGATATTAATGTTCCTTCAAGTAATGGCGGTGGTGGCCCAGGCGGTGGCGGCGGAGATTGGTTTCATGTGAATGGAGTGGACTATAATGAGGAATTAGATTTGATAACTTTCAGCTCCAGATATATGAGTGAGATTTTTGTGATAGATCACAGTACCACTACTGCCGAAGCAGCAGGACACACAGGTGGCAACTCAGGCATGGGAGGTGACTTCCTTTACCGTTGGGGAAATCCAGCTAATTATAAAATGGCAGGGGATCGTCGAATCAGTGCTGCCGTACACGATGCTCGTTTCATTCCAGAAGATGGACGTTTCAGAGCAGGTTTTATTCAATTTTTTAACAATGAAGGAGCAGATGGCCAAGGATATGTGATGGCTATCGATCCGCCGTTCAATGGTACTACTTATGACCGCGAACCAGGTCAACCTTATGGCCCCGCTGTAGAAGATTTTACGCACCGACTGCGCGATGATGCAAGTGGACAATCTGCTTCTGATGCTCTGCCAAACGGCAATACTTTTGTCAATCTTTCGCGCGGATATATGTATGAAGTGGACAAAGATGACAACCTTGTTTGGCAATATGCAGAAGGCCCAGCCAAAGCATTCCGATATGGTTGTGATTACCCGGGCATTCAGGCTTTGTTGGGTGCTGCTGCTTGCGAATCACCTTCTTCTACCAAAAATTATTTAGTAGAGGAAAACCTGCAAATGGCTCCTAATCCTTCTACTGGTTTATTCAACATCACGGGTCTTTCTGGTGAGCATCGTATTGAAATTATTCAAATCACGGATGCGACTGGTAAAGTGGTAAAAGTGGTGAGCAATAGTTTTGATACCCTTGATTTATCTGACCAGCCCAATGGTTTGTTTTTTGTAAAATTTGTTTTTGAAGGTGGCTTGAATCAGACGAAAGTGGTGGCGAAGCATTGATTGAAAGTTATTCTTTTCGAGATTAGAAAAAGGTTATCAGATATAAACAAATTAGAATTTTTTAT
>CALDSS010000119.1 GCA_937924495.1 uncultured Saprospiraceae bacterium | reverse complement strand
TTTACGGATGCTTCTGGTAATCCTGTGAGTGTTCAGGTAAATGTGGTTTCTTTTGAGATAATTATTGAGGAAGGAGTTTTAGAGATGACGGTTCCTGAAACAGGTCTTGAAGGAGAAATCTCTTTAGACCAATCATTGCTTTTTGAGTAATTACGAATCTAAAAGTCGGCAGTTTTTAAATCAAGACTGCCGACTGATTTTTTTTCGAAGCCACTCTCTTGAAGTTAGGTTTTTCATTTTATTAATAGTTTCAAGTATTTTTCTAAGTGTTTCGGGGTTATTATCTCCGGTGATTTTTCTTTGAACTAATTTTTTTAATACAATTACTAAATTCTCTAGTGCAGTTTTTTTGCTTTTTGGTAAGGTGTTTCTTTTAAATTGCTTGCCAATATTTACAAGCCTACCTGAATAGAATTCTCCAAAATCTGAATCAGATTCAAAAATCTCATAGCCACATCGAAGTTCATGGGCTCTTGCCATCAACTCAATCATAAGCCGATTGAATTTATGTGATGAAACTATTGCAAACGACTCTTTCAATTTTTTTTGATGATAAAAAATGTGAGCCATCGATAGCTTTTTAGCATCAACCATATCCTTGTCGAGTAAGTACTTTAAGTTATTTTTCTGAAATTCTATAGCAAAGTCTAAATCTATCGGAGATAACATGATTATTGTATTTATATAGTCTGAAGAAGTGAATAAATGGCCAGTTTTTAAATGTTCATTGTCAATAATTTTTAAAAATAGATTTGCTAATTCAGGAGAGAATAATGCTGCGTTTATTGACTGTCCTCTGACTAGGAAATTTTTCAATAAACTAAATACATGTCTTCTGATTTCATTTGGCAAATTTTCAGCGTTTTCAAAAGCCAATTGCTTTGCTCTTTCATAAGCTCTAAAATCCTGATGCGTAATCATCTCTTCTAATAAATTAAAGAGTTTAAAATACAGGTTGTTAAAATATTCAATGTGAGGTTCAGACACATCCCCATTTCCTAAATAGACAATTAAATTTATTCTCTCAGTTCTTAGAATGGCTTTTTCAATTTGATAATAGTTTTCAAGTGCAGTCAATGAATTATCATAGTAAGTTATTCTTTCATTTAGTTTTTTGTAATTGATCTGTCCAAGCCTCCTTTTATGAAAAAGGTGTTTTCGGTGCTCTTGTTCTACATTTGAAGTGGTACTATCTGATTCAACCAATCGTTCCAATTTGTCCTCGATGTTTTTGTAGAGTGAGAAATTATTGGAGTGTAATGCACCACCGAGTTTATTTAAGTAAACTTCATACAATTCCGCATTTCTGAAATACTCATCCTCCTCATTTTTCTGAATAATAAAAAACTGCTCAATCAATCGCGAGCATTCAAAACACAGGTTGGTATAGATAGAATCAGAAAAGGTTTTGTCCTTAAATACCTTTTTGAAAACGATATGCTTATCCAGTTTTTTGGAATCAAGATCGGGGTAGTGTTTAATCAAATAATTGAAGAGCACAGGCAGGTTTTTGTTTTGGGTAAAAAATGGAGACTTCAACATTTTTTTGACTCGTCCAATGTCTTCAACATTTAACGCACGTATGATTTTGAATAATTTGGGTTCTTTTTTCATAAAAAAATAAGTGATTTAAAATCGACTTAATTTGTTGATTATCAAATAAATATACAAAAAATTATATCATTTAAAAATGATTTACACGCATATTTTTCCTTTGATGAAGGAGTAAGATGCCCTTACTTTGTAGTGTGCTTTTACCCAAACAGATGTTTTCAAATTTATTTACATAACATCTAACTCAAATTTCCATGAAACCTAAGGAACCAATTAACAAAAAACATCATGAGAATGGCAATGGAATCGAATCCCCTTCTGTCAAGCCAGAATTGGTAGCATTATTTAAGTATCTAAAAACAGAGAGCCCTGCCAAAATTATTATTTCGACCGTAGAGGATACTGTTTTTTTGGAAGTAGAAGAAATTGTCCATGTGAGTGGCAGCAGCAACTATTCAACTTTCTACCTCACTGGTGGTGAAAAAATTATGGCCTCCAAAGGATTGAAGTATTTTGAAGATATACTTCCCGAAAATAGATTTTACAGAAGCCATCAATCACACCTAATCAATTTGCGATTTCTGAAAAGAATATGGCATCACGATGGGGTAGTGGTTTTGTCCAATGGAGATCAAGTTCCCTTGGCTCGGACGAGAAAAAATAGATTGTTGGATATGGTGAAGTTGTTGTATAAAATAAAAGATTAAAAGAGTGATTCATTGATTTGGGGTTCGGTACAGCAGCATAAAAATGAGGATGTCTCATAAGTAAAGAAATCAGACGATTTAGTGATTTTTTAAATTTATAATTCGCTGATTTGATGTTTGCTAAACTTTTAAAGGTTAGTAAACATGGGGCAAAACAGTACTTATGAGACAGCCTCATAGGAATATTGATTGTTTTATTGAACCAATTTAAGAATGGAGTTTACATCAAAAGCACTTTCGCAGCTAATAATTTCAACATCAATCAAATAATGCCCTGCCCAATCATCGCGTCGGCCACTTTTACAAATCCACCAATATTCGATCCTTTGACGTAGTCGATAGAGCCGTCTGAATTTTTGCCATACTCCACACAAGTTTCATGTATCGTTTGCATAATTGATTGAAGGTTACTATCCACTTCCTCTCTTGTCCAGCTCTTACGAAGGCTGTTTTGTGACATTTCTAAACCAGAGGTCGCCACACCACCAGCATTAGAAGCTTTGCCAGGTGCAAATAAAATACCTGCTTTTTTAAAGACCTCGACACCTGCTGGTTCGGTAGGCATATTGGCACCTTCAGCCACACCGATACATCCATTTTTGACTAAAGCTTCAGCATCTGTTTTGTTCAATTCATTTTGTGTGGCGGATGGAAAAGCTAAATCGCATGGGATGTCCCAAGGGCGTTTTTTCTCTAAATACAAGCAGTCAAAATGCTCGGCGTACTCCTTGATACGGCCTCTTCGATTGTTTTTCAAATCCATGATCCAATCCAACTTATCGCGGTCGATACCATCTTTATCATAAACGGCCCCGCTTGAATCCGACATCGTGTGCACAGTGCCGCCAAGGTCTAAAATCTTTTCGGCGGTGTATTGAGCCACATTACCAGAGCCAGAGATATTACATTTTTTGCCTTTTACCGCATCTCCTTTATGGTTTAGCATTTCTTGCATAAAGTAAACACAACCATAGCCTGTAGCTTCTGGACGAATTAAACTCCCTCCAAACGAGATACCTTTTCCAGTGAAAACACCAGTGTGCTCGTTTGCGAGTTTTTTGTACATGCCATACATGTAGCCGACCTCTCTACCGCCAACGCCAATATCTCCAGCAGGCACATCTGTGTCAGGGCCAATGTGCCGATACAATTCGGTCATAAAGGCTTGGCAAAAGCGCATGATTTCGCGATCTGATTTTCCTTTTGGATTGAAATTAGAACCACCTTTTCCGCCACCCATCGGAAGGGAGGTAAGACTGTTTTTGTAGGTTTGTTCAAACCCCAAAAATTTTAAAATAGAAAGATTCACAGATGGGTGAAAACGCAAGCCGCCCTTGTAGGGGCCAATGGCTTGGTTGAATTGAATACGGTACCCTTTATTGACGTGAATCTCTCCCTTGTCATCCGTCCACGTCACTCGGAAACTAATCACTCGCTCAGGTTCGACCAACCTTTCGGGAAGTTTATGGCCAGCATATTTTGGATTAGCATCAATAAATGGAAGCACAACTTCCGCCCATTCGTGTACGGCTTGGTGAAATTCTGGTTGGTTGGGATTGTTCATTTTGACCTGCTCCATGAATGAAGACAGATCTGTCTTAATGGTAGGATTCATCCTTTTTGAAATATTTGGTTAGAAAACTTTTATAAAATTTAAGCCAAAATTAGTAGTTTAAATTTTTTGTTGCTCCTTTTTTACCAATTTTTATTCCATTTCGGAATTTAGTTCCCTAAAAATACCCAATTGGTTTAATGGAAATTGTCCTCTTTTTCCTACTCCCGGTATAATCAAGGATTCGTTTTTTTGTTTTCGTGGATAGCGTTCAGCAGAATTTTAGGTCGGCATCTAAATCGATTTGCAATCTGTCCTACTTTTTACGCTACTTCTTCTCCAATAGCGGCCTCCCACAACAGATACCAGTCTTCATGACTTAGTTCGATTTGCAAAGCGGTTTTCGCTTTTTCAATTCGACTCATTTTGGAAGTTCCCAAAACTGGGAGGATGCCTGACGGATGTTTCAAAAGCCAAGCAAGTAGTAATTGATCGAGCGAAATATTATATTTTTCACAAAGTGAATCTGCCGATTCTCTGATTCTTTTGATAGTCAAATTTTCTTTATCAGAAAAAATTGAACCACCCCCCAGAGGCGACCAAGCGGTGGGGCGAATGCCCAACTGCTGGCATTTATCCAAAGTCCCGTCTTCAAAAGCATTTCTATGCAAAAGAGAGATTTCAACTTGATTGGTAACCAGCGGTGTGACTGAATTTAGCAACTCAAACTGAGAGGGCGTGAAGTTGGAAACACCAAAATAGTTGACCTTTCCTTCTTGTTTTAATTTTTGAAATGCTTCCGCTATTTCGGCTGCATTCATCAAATAGTCAGGACGATGAATGAGTAGTAAGTCTAAACAATCCACACTCAATTCTTTCAAAGAATTTTCAGCGGAAGCGAGAATATGACTTTTGGTAGAATTATAAGATTTGATTTGATGATGAGGTCGATTGGGCGTGGTCAATTGAATGCCGCACTTGGTGGTGATTTGAACTTTTGATTTTAAATCAGGGCGCCTTTTTAGCACTTTCCCAAAATTCGCTTCTTCGGTATAATGGCCATAAATATCCGCATGGTCAAAGTCATTCAAACCCAAATCCAAACATTGGTCAATGAATTTTTCCAACTCATTAGTTGTCATTTTTACGCCCCAATCTCCGAGGCGCATGGTGCCAATAATTATAGGTGAAAATTTTATGGATGTTTCTGTATCACTCATTTCAAAATCAATTTTTAGCAAAGGTAATGAAAATGAAATGTGGTATTAATTCCAAACATATCTTACGCCGACTCCGCCATAGTCCCAAGCAAAACCAGCGTCCGAGCCATTAAAAATATAAGTAGGAGCCCAATCAGCCGAGAAAACAAAACGAGTATTCGGCAACCGATAATCGAGTCCTAAATAGGCATTGGCTCCAACTGCTGTGCTGGTTTCAGTACCAGTGAAGTTGCTATCAAAACTCCAAAAATATATCGATGTGCCTCCTCCGTAATACCACAATAAACCATTGGTCAATTTATGTAACGAGTGATGGCGCTGGAAGGCACCAGTGGCAGACACCCAACTTGCATTGGCAAAATCACGATAGCCGACATAGCCTTCTATTGCATTCCTTTCGGAAATAAAAGTCTTATAACTCAATGCCAAATAAGGGGAACCTATTCGAGCACCGATAGCCGTTTTGTACTCTGGATAAAATTGAGCTTCAAGGTTTTGAAGAAAAAGAAAGGAGAAAAAAAATAAAAAATAGATTTTTGAAATTGTTGACATAATCACTCGACTTTGGATGGTAGATGCTTTGAAGAAACGAATTTGGAAAAAAATTATGATATAGTTTTAGTTTAAATACTATTTTTGGTTTTGAGTAATACTTTCTGTAAAATTCATTTTTGAAAAACCTTCGTAATAATATTGCTTCCTACAATCCGAAACTCAGTGCTGCTGAGCTGGATTTTGCATTGCAATTTTATGAAAAAGTTGAGGTTAAAAAAGGGGCCTTACTTTTTGAGGCAGGGCAATTTGTGAAGCATTTTTATTATGTAGAAAAAGGTTGTTTTTGCCTTTATCTTTTGCGAGATGGCAATGAGCAAGTCCTCGAATTTTACACAGAAAACGATGTGTTCACAGAGCTTTACGCTTATCTCGAAGAGAAACCATCTTCCTCTTTTGTAAAAGCAACCGAAGACTCCGTTTTATATGTTGTTTCCAAAAAAGATGTGGAAACTATCTTTGATCATTCTCATCAATTAGAGCGTTTTGGTCGCTTGTCGATGCAAGAACATTTTTTGAAGACCTTCCGACAAGCCGTTCATATTCGCAATCGCTCCAATGAAGAACGCTATCTTCGTCTTTTGGCAAAACGACCTGATTTGTTTCAACGCGTTCCACAATATTTGATTGCTTCCTATTTAGGTATCACACCCGTCGGTCTTTCTAAATTGAGAAAACGCTTGGCAAATGTTTCTTAACTTCTTAGTTGATATTTTTAAAATTATCGACTACGTTTCATAAGTAAGCAGTTGGACAAAATGAATTGTAGAAAAAATATGTGGATAGTTTTGTTCCAATTGAGGCAAATTTTCTTTGAATAGCCGAGTTATTGAAATAAAATTTAACGAAAAGTGGGGCAAAAAGAGCCGCATGTTTATTACTATTTAATTTGTCCAACTGCTTAAATCTACAATTTAAATGACTGGAAAAACATCAATCCTACTATTACTATTTGGTTTGTTATTGATGACAAACTGCACTGAAAACTCTACCCCAAGAGTCGATTTCGAAAAAGAAAAAGCAGCTATTTTGGATGTTTTGAATAACGAAACTAAAGCTGCCTTTACTCGAGACTATGAAGGATGGAAACAAAAATGGGTGCAAAAGCCTTACGTCACCAAAACCTACATCAACTTCGCAGATAATACTTCAACCGAAACAATAGGGTGGAAGGAAGTAGATGATTTTGTTCGAACTTATATTGAAGAACATCCCGACCCCGATCCACTTCCAACACCAATCGCAGATATTGATGTCAGATTATATGGAACAGGCGCTTGGGTGAGTTATGAACAAAAAGCCACCAATCAAGGACTAAAACGTGAAACAAGGCTGATGGAAAAAGAAAATGGACAATGGAAAATTGCAGGAATGCATACGACGATTTATAGAGAAAATAATGATTAATGAGACAGGAGTTGAATTTTCATAGCACCTTGCTTTAGCAAGGTGATTAATTGAAAAGATTGGTGGCTTTAGCCGAAAACAAAACGAGTGTTTGGCTAAAGCCACTCATCGCTACCATTTTACACCAAGCTAAAGCTTGGTGCTATGAACGTGCCAATTGTCTGCCTTTAAGACTGATAAAAACTATATTCCAACCCTGATTCGCATGATTAGCTATAAAGCACCTTCCAATCCTTCAACCGTCAGCAAAGCGGCCGTCCTTCGTCAACCGTCCTCGTAAAATTATCCCAGTTTAACGCTTCTTGAACAAAAATGCCATTCCTTTGTCTCACCAAAAAAAGTGATAAAAAATGGCCAAGAAATATTGTGATATCGAAACCCTAAAATTCATCCTCAATGAGGTGAATAATTACACTTCTCTTTTTGAATTAGAACATTTTGCAGACCATGATGCAGAGTCAATGGAGACCTTTTTTGACTCCGTGAAAGACTTTTCTGATAAAGAACTGTATCCGTGTTTTGCAGAAATGGATAGCCCACCTGCACATTATAAAGATGGAAAAATTATCGTTCATTCTCAGGTAGGAAAGGTGATGAAGCAAGGCGGAGAAATGGGTTTAATCAATGCCACGTTTCCATACGAAAATAACGGTCTTCAAATGCCGTTGACGGCTTTCACCGCGGCGCATTATATCATGGATGCAGCCAATAATCACTTGCCAGGTTATTTGGGTTTGACCATGGGCGCAACGGAGTTGATTATCCATTTTGCCAGTGAGGAGTTGAAAGAGACTTACGTCGAAAAAATGGGCTCAGGGGAGTGGGGCGGAACGATGTGTTTGACCGAACCGCAGGCAGGAAGTTCACTTTCTGATATCGTAACAAGCGCTACTCCAACCGATGATGGTCATTACAAAATCAAAGGACAAAAGATATTTATCTCTGCGGGCGATCATGAATATGCGAGCAATTTCGTTCATCTGGTATTGGCTCGAATTGAAGGTGCTCCCGCTGGAACAAAAGGAATTTCACTTTTCGTAGTGCCTAAAAAACGACCTGAAGCAGATGGTAGTTTGACGCCAAACGATGTCATCACTGCGGGTGATTTCCAGAAATTAGGTCAAAAAGGATATTGCACCACGCATCTGATGTTTGGTGAAAATGACGATTGTCAAGGCTACTTGGTGGGTCAGCCACACAAGGGTTTGAAATATATGTTTTTGATGATGAATGGCGCTCGAATTGGAGTTGGCAGGGGAGCAGCAGCCATTGCAGCGGCGGCTTATGAAGCTTCTTTGCAATACGCAAACGAAAGATCGCAAGGACGAAAATTAACCAATACGGGTAAAAAGGATGTCAACGCAGCCCAGTCCTTAATTATCGAACACGCTGATGTGCGTCGTATGTTATTGATGCAAAAATCAGTAGCAGAAGGTTCGCTTCATTTAGTGTTGAAAGCCGCAAAATTGGCGGATGTAGCCAACTTCTCTTCAGATGAAAAAGAGAGAGAAAGAAACCGCTTGCTATTGGAAATTTTAATTCCTGTGGTAAAAACCTATCCTTCTGAGATGGGCTTGCAAGCAACTTCTAACGGTGTTCAAGTATTGGGCGGATATGGTTTTTGTTCTGAATATATTTTGCAGCAATACTTCCGAGACATTCGAATTTTCTCCATTTATGAAGGAACAACGGGTATCCAATCGCTCGACCTTTTGGGTAGAAAAGTAGTGATGAACGAAGGGCAGGCACTCCAATTATTGGCGGGCGAGGTCATGCAGACTATTCAGGATGCTTCTAAATATGATGAGTTGAAACCTTACGGTGCAAAACTCGGAGAGAAATTACAATTGGTTCAAAAAGTATTAACTAAGCTTGGCGGCTTCGCCATGGCAGGTGATTTTGAAAGATATACTTCTGATGCAACCATTTTCATGGAATTCTTTGGTCATCTGGTGATGAGTTGGTTGTGGTTGGAAATGGCGACCGTTGCTAAAGAATCATTGGTGAAAGGAGATACTGCTCATTCCTCTGATTTTTACGAAAGTAAAATCCACACCATGAAATATTATTTCAAATACGAATTGGCAAAAACAACTTCTCAGGCGGAGGTGTTGATGGACGAGGCGAGTTTAACCATTGCGAATGGAAAAAAGGTGTTTGCTTAACTTTATGAACGCAGAGAAACGGTGACGCGGAGGGATTTTTCTCTGCGTCTTTGTGCCTCTGCGTTCATCACATCATAAATGAAAATGCCCACATACATCGACCCAACCTCAGACCAATTCAAAGCCATCGCAACTTCCAATATCGAAGGCAAACTCTCCATGCTTAATCTTTTAAAGTTTAAAGAAAAAGCAGGTGACATCTCGGGCAAAGAACAGTATAAACGATACATGGCAGTCGCCGCTCCTTTTTTCGAAAAGGTAAATGCGAAAATCGTTTTCTATGGAAAGCCGATAGCCAGTTTCATTGGCCCAACAAAAATAGAATGGGACAAAGTGCTGATCGTAGAATACGCCGATAAATCTGATTTTATAAAAATGCTAACAGCCGAAGGTTATCCTTCTGATATGCGAGCAAAAGCATTGAAGGATTCACGGCTTATTGTTTGTAAATAGTTTTGTTTCTTGTGCTTCCGCTAACTCAAACGACTTAAAGGAACATAGATGACGCGGATAAACGCAGGTTTTCGCGGATTTGAAGGACTCACTAATTAACTAATCAACTCAGTCAACTAATCAACTAAATTCATGTACAATAAATTACTCTCTCCCCTCGACCTCGGATTTACTACTTTGAAAAATAGAGTCCTCATGGGGTCCATGCATACGATGCTCGAAGAAGTCCCAGGAGGAATGGAGCGATTGGCGGAATTTTATGCAGAGCGAGCCCGTGGTCAAGTGGGGTTGATTGTGACGGGTGGAATTGCTCCCAATATGGAAGGAAATGCTTTGCCGATTGGTCATCCGATGAATTCTAAAAAAACGGCGGATACGCATAAGATAGTCACCAAAGCAGTGCATGATGCAGGTGGAAAAATCTGTATGCAAATATTGCACGTGGGTAGATATGGGTACACAGATAAAAATGTATCGGCAAGTGATACCAAGGCGCCTATTACGCCTTTCCCGGCAAGGGCTTTGACGGGGGAAGAGGTCGAACAGACCATTCAAGACTATGTAAAAGCAGCTGAATTGGCGCAATACGCAGG
>CALDSS010000118.1 GCA_937924495.1 uncultured Saprospiraceae bacterium | reverse complement strand
AAGCATATCTTTCATTTATTGACGAGATTCTCTACAAACAATTTCCTAAAAAATTATTCCTAAAAAAACTCTACTTTCTAAATACACTCAGAACCTATTTGCTTCTTCTCCAATAAGTCAATGAACTTGTGTCTTTCCCCTCGTAAAAACTACGAACTAATTCGTAGCTCTTTCTAAGGGCGCGCAAAGGTATAAACGAAAAACCTTTAAAACAAGTTCCTGACTCAAAAAAAAATAAAATATTTTTCAGAGAAGTTTCGACTGGCTATTTTCAATTTAAATTTTAAAACCAAAAGTTAGAATAAAAGCATTTCTGTTCGTGTCATTTTGAACTATCTGAGAACTGGATAGCTGTGTTCGATATGCATAAAAACTATTCTCAGTATTGTCTAACTTATAAGCTAAATCCATGAAGAATGAATTTTTTCTCAATCCTAAACCTGCATGATAAGTCAATTTACTTTCCACATCATCAGAAACTGCTCCAAAGAAATTTGCTCCTGCTCTAAATCTGTAAATCTTGTAAGTCCACTCTCCACCTAATCTTAAATTAGTAGCACTATTTAAAGTTGAATTAATTTCTTCGTTCAAAGTGTTTTGCCTTGAAATATCCCCTCCCGCATCACTAGTAAAATTAAACTGGCTATTTGCATAATCAACATATTCCACTTCTGCACTTACAAATCCTCTTTTTGTTATTATAGATCCGACACTAGCAGATAACCTCCAAGGTGTTCTTAGGGTATAATTGAAATTACCTGCTGGCGATTCTTGTAGTCCTCCTTCTTCAAAATCTGGATCTGTAAACCTGTAATTAAGAGAAGTGCTAAAATCTTCTTCTAAAGTATATACTGTAGAAGTATGAACTGCTAATCCAAAACGAAGCATTTGATTTAATCTATAGATAGTTCCCAATTTAAAATTCACTCCTGCTCCTGCTGTGGACAGATTTTCATTGAATTCGACTGCATCAAAAAACTCTACGTTACCTCCTTGATCTTCTTCTCTATAAGCTTTTTCTTCTTCAAAAAACAAAATTGGAAATCCTAACATTACTCCTGCGTACAACTTGTCATTATAATTAGTTGCTAAAGAAATTCCAAACTCAGAAATATATCCTTTTTGCTGAACCGTTTGTGACTTATCTAATAGAGGACTATTCGTAGCATCTTGATAATCTGTTGTATAACTGCGATCTCCTGTACTTAGTAGTATTCCCGAGTCCCATGCGAGTCCTGTCTCAAATGGATCTTGCTCAACTTCCTCCACAGTAAACCCTTGAGACAATTCAAGCCATCGATCTGATATCGATCCATTGGTTGCGCCTCTGTAAGAAATATTCTTGTGAAAATTCGCGATGCGATTTACTCCTAATCCTATATTAAATGTTTTCCATTTTCGATTGGCTCTGTAACTGGAGAGTACTACACCAAAATTGGTTAAGTTGAGTTTCTTTCTGGAGTCATCTGTCAAGGTACTGACATCATTTGCCAAATTTGCAGTATTGTTAACTAAATCAAAGCCGGGCGTAATAACCAGTTCCGATCTTCTAAATGCCGCCAATCCCGCTGGATTTGATCCTACTAATGAAAAATCTGCTCCCATTGCACTAAATGATCCACCTGCTCCAATGGCTCTTCCTGTTGCTCCAAAATCAACTACCGAATATCGAACAACATCAGTTAGGTTTTGAGCATTTGTTAGCGAAATAGAAAAAAGAAAAATAAAGCAAAGAAAAAATCTCATCTAAAAATCTAATTTAAAAAACACAAAAGTTGTTATATAACAAAAGGCAGACTGGTGTATTTCACCGGCCCGCCTTTTGAATTTATTTTAAAGGAGAAGATTCTTAGTTTCCTCTTCTGAAACTGCTTGAACCTCTGCTCGAACTTCTACTTGTTCCTCTTGAAGATCTATTATAACTTCTGCTCGGCTTACTACTACTTCTGCTTGAAGAGCGAGTTTTATTATAACTTCTTGAAGATGAACCTCTATTTGATTTGTAATTTCTACTTTGAGATGAACTACGGTAAGATTTGCTTTTTCTTGAAGTTCTTGTTTTTCCTGTAGTTGTACCTCTTGTACTTCTTGTACTTCTACTACTTGATGCAGCACCTCCATTAGTTCTTGACACACCGCCTCTGCTACTGGAAGACCTTGTGGAACCGTTGTTGCTACTTCTTGTTCCAGTAACGCCAGTATTTCTAATATTTCTTACATCTCCAGAGCGTCTTGTGCCATAATATGTGTTAGTGTTATTTGCCCCGCCATTGTTTCTGGTATTGTATGAGAATCCGTTTCCGTAAGAAGGTGGGCAATAATAACCACCGCCTGCTACACCTGCTCCAAAAGTATTGAATCCACCACCATTGAAACGGTTTGGAGAATTCCAACCCCACGGGCTGTATGGATTACCCCAAGAATTAAATCTATTGTAGCGATTCCATCTATTTGCTCTTCTCCAATTGTTATTAGCATAAGGATTAGAGTAAATCAAAACAGTATTTCCAAATCCATTACCAAAGAATGGATCATTAAACCTGTTTCCGTAATAAAAAGCATCTACATAGATTGGGTCATAGTAGTTGAAGCCATAATACGGTCTATTAAAACGACGGATTCGAGATGTGTAATAATACCCGTTTCTGTCAAATCTATCTAAACTGTTTCTTCTTTCAAAATCATCAAAACTATCGTCGTCATAAGAATATTCTTCTTCATCTAATGCCTCGTAATCATCATCTGAATAATCATCATAATCATTCGTTTCATAATAATTATCATCAGTATCAGGATTGTAATATAAATCGTCATACTGAGCAAAAGCATTCACACTAAAGAAAAGTGCAACAATTGCCAAAAGTGGAGCAAAATTATTTTTTTTCATATCTGAAACAATTAAAAGTTATTTGTGGGAAATTTTAATTTGTTTTTTTTTAAGTTCAACATATATGACGCAACAAAGTTGAATACGCCACATCTTCAAACTAAAGTGTCTATCTCTTACGCCTCGAAATTATTACTTTTGCAGCTAATTTTTAGTTAAAATTCGTTTAAAGTGAATTTTCGTCGGTGTTAATTCTTTTTACACAATTAAAAGTTGCACCCTTTTTAATCTTAAAATCGTACATAAAAAACTGATTGTCAGCGAAAAACAATTTAGTTAAAATTAATATCAATACATGTCTAAAGAAATCACCAATAGAAGCGAAGACTACTCAAAATGGTACAATGACATAGTAAAAAAAGCAGAATTGGCGGATCATTCTGCCGTTAGAGGATGTATGGTTATTAAACCTACTGGTTTTGCTATTTGGGAGAATATGCAAAAACAGTTAGATAAAATGTTTAAAGACACTGGTCACGTCAATGCTTACTTCCCTCTTTTTGTACCGAAAAGTCTTTTTGAGGCCGAAGAAAAAAATGCAGAAGGATTTGCAAAGGAATGTGCTGTTGTTACTCATTACCGACTAAAATCAAACCCCGATGATAAATCGAAATTGATCGTAGATCCTAATGCAAAATTGGAAGAAGAACTGATTGTACGCCCAACTTCAGAAGCGATTATTTGGAATACTTACCGCGATTGGATCAACTCTTATCGAGACTTGCCCTTATTAATAAACCAATGGGCAAATGTTGTTCGATGGGAAATGAGAACACGGATGTTTTTGAGAACTGCTGAGTTTCTTTGGCAAGAAGGACATACTGCTCACGCGACCAAAGAGGAGGCCATTGAAGAGGCTAAGAAGATGCAGGAAGTTTATGCACAATTTGCTGAAGAGTATATGGCGATGCCCGTTATTCGAGGAAGAAAATCTGAGAGCGAACGATTCGCAGGTGCTGATGAGACTTACACAATTGAAGCATTGATGCAAGATGGGAAAGCATTGCAAGCAGGTACTTCTCACTTTTTAGGTCAAAATTTTGCGAAAGCTTTTGAAGTGAAGTTTACAGATTCTGACCAAAAAGAAAAGTATGTTTGGGCGACTTCTTGGGGTGTTTCTACAAGATTAATTGGAGGACTTATTATGACACATTCGGATGATAGCGGATTGGTACTACCTCCAAAATTAGCCGCAACACAAGTCGTAATTGTTCCAATCCCAAAACCAGGAGAAGAAATTGATGAGGTCGCTAATAACATCATGGCTGGATTAAAAGCGAAAGGCATCTCTGTGAAGTATGATCAAGATCCGAAGAAGCGACCTGGATTTAAATTCGCAGAGCATGAGATGAAAGGAATTCCAGTTAGAATTGGAATTGGAAAACGTGATTTAGAAAAAGGGGTAGTTGAGGTTGCTCGCCGTGACACAAAAGAGAAAACTTCTATTGAGGTAGATGCTGTAATCAATCATGTTGAACAACTTTTGGAAGACATTCAAAATAACCTATTCCAAAAAGCTTTAGATTATCGCAACTCGCACATTACTTCTGTTGATACTTTTGATAAATTTAAAGAAGTCTTAGAAAATAAAGGTGGATTTATCTCAGCTCACTGGGACGGAACTGCTGAAACCGAAGATGAAATAAAAAAACTGACAAAAGCAACGATTCGTTGTATTCCAAACGATGCGAAAGAGGAAGATGGAAAATGTATTCTTTCTGGAAAACCCTCCAAGTGTCGAGTGCTTTTCGCGAAAGCGTATTAAAAAAAAGTGAGCTTAGACTCAAGGTTTTTAAGTTGCCTCTTTCAAAATAATGAACGGGGAAGTATTACAAATGCTTCCCCGTTTTTTTTGTAAAAAAATGAACTTTCTAATTTTTGGTAACTTTGATGCACAATCATACTTGAGAAAATGTGCGGTAGATATTCATTTTCAGTTGCAAAAGAAAAGGTGCAGGAGCAATTGCCTAATTTAGAAACGGGCGAAAACCTTCGTAATAGCTATAATATAGCTCCAACCCAGTATGCCTATGTCATTGCCAATGACAAGCCTAAAAAACTTCAATATTTCACTTGGGGTTTAGTTCCTTATTGGTCAAGAGATGGAAAAAACTCAGGCAAACTAATTAATGCAAGAGCGGAGGGAATTGAAGTAAAGCCTTCTTTTAGAGTGCCGATTAGACAGCGACGTTGCGTGGTATTGGCAGATAGTTTTTACGAATGGAGAAGAATTGGTAAAAACAAAGTACCATATCGTATTTTTTTGAAAGATGGAAAATTACTGGAGATGGCAGGCATATTTGACATTTGGCAGCAGGGAAGTTTAGGTCATCGAAGCTTTTCTATTATTACCACTCCTCCCAATCAAGAAATGTCAGGTCTTCATAATAGAATGCCGGTTATTTTCGAAAATGAAGTAGATCGGAACAAATGGCTCGAACCAAACTTACCCCTCGAAGAAGCCTTATCCCTGCTAAAAACACCTTCTGACGATATTTTAAAGTTCTATAGAGTTTCTGAAAGATTAAATTCCCCTAAAAATAATTCGGCAGACTTACACCAAGAACTACCCGAACTACCATCTTTGTTTTAGAATCTTTATCTTCACATAAAAAATCAATGTCATGGGAGCATTCAAAGCCTTTAGATTACCCCGCAACCAACAATTTGATTATAAACCTCGCTTTTGGGAGCAAGAGAAAGAGGAATTGGAGCAACGCATTAAACAAATGCAGGGAGATGACGATGCCTCAGCAGAAGAAATAAAAGAACGTATCAGCTTGAGGTTTAGGCAAAAAGCGTATAGCACTGATATTGGCTATCGACAAAAGCAAGTTAGAAAATCGAACCTCACGCTTGTATTATCTATCGTTGGGTTATCGCTTTTCTGCTATATTTTGTTGGATGGTAGTTTTGTAGATTTAATTCGAAAGTTCTTTTAAGCAAGTGGTCAGATTGAATTGTAGAATAAAAGTATGGATGGTTTTTGTGCCAATTGAGGCAAATTTTATTTGAATAGCCGAGTTATTGAAATAAAATTTAACGAAAAGTGGTGCAAAAAGAGTCATACGTTTTTTACAGATTTAATTTGAACATTTGCTAAAACTCTCCACATTCTGTTGGTAAAAATAAAGTTACTAAAACCTAAATACCCGCCTATTCCCCTTATCTTTATTGCGTATTAGACACAGGCGGTTTTCGCCTCAGAGAAAACTTTCAAATCAATTAAACTATGGCTGACGTTATTCAGCTATTGCCGGATTCAATTGCTAATCAGATTGCCGCAGGGGAGGTAATCCAACGCCCTGCGTCTGCAGTGAAGGAGTTGCTCGAAAATGCAATCGACTCTGGTGCTACTCAAATTAAGGTCATTTTAAAAGATGCTGGAAAGTCACTCATTCAAATCATTGACAATGGTTGTGGTATGTCTGACACAGATGCTCGCATGGCATTCGAGCGGCATGCTACTTCTAAAATTCGAGCGTCAAAAGACCTTTTTGAAATAAAGACAATGGGCTTTCGTGGCGAAGCATTGGCTTCGATTGCAGCAATTGCGCATGTAGAATTGAAGTCTCGTCAGCAAAAAAATGATTTGGGAACTCGACTCGTAATTGAAGGTTCGGAAGTGCAAACACAGGAGGCTTGTCAAACCGCCGTTGGTTCTTCTTTTTCTATAAAAAATCTGTTTTATAACGTTCCTGCTCGTCGCAATTTTTTAAAATCTGATAATGTTGAGCTACGGCACATCATTGATGAATTTCAGCGATTGGCCATTGCCCATCCAGACATTCATTTGACATTGCATCATAATGCAAATGAACTTTTTCACCTGCCTTCTGGGAATTTGAGACAACGAATTGTCGCTGTTTTTGGCGCAAAGCATAACAAAAAGCTCGTTCCAATTTCAGAATCTACAGATGTCGTGAAAATTTCTGGGTTTGTTGGAAAACCCGAATTTGCTAAAAAATCGAGAGGGGAGCAGTTGTTTTTTGTGAATAGTCGATTTATCAAAAGTTCTTATTTGCACCATGCGGTGATGAGCGCTTATGAAAATTTGATTCCTGAAAAGAATTATCCTTTTTACGCTATCTTCTTTGAAATTGATCCTGCTAAAATCGATATTAATGTTCATCCAACTAAACAGGAAATAAAGTTTGATAACGAACGCGAGGTATATAATTATGTACGCGTAGCGGTACGGCATGCACTCGGTCAATATGCCATAATGCCAACGATTGATTTTGATGCAGAAACAAGTTTGTCAACTTTTCAAACAGCTGCCAGCGCCCCCAAACATAATCCTCAACCCTCGACTTCTACGAGAAGCAATGATAGAAATTGGAGCAATGTCACGCCTTCAAATATCACCCGACCAAACACTGCAAGCAATTTAGAGAATTGGGAAAAATTATTTGAAAACCTCGAAATTTCAAAAGAAGAAGAAACGGAAGAAACCGAGGCAATCACGCTACCAAGTTCAGTTAGTAATAATGAACTCATTGAATCAGAAGAAAAGGAACAAACTACCCTCACAAAAGATCCTTTTCAGGTTCAGAATACTTATATCGTAAGTCATATCAAATCTGGTTTCTTACTCATCGATCAGCAATCTGCTCACGAACGCATTCTGTATGAGCAGTTTTTGCAGCAGATGGAAGAAAGTTCTGCTTCTACTCAGAAAGAACTTTTTGCTCAAACACTGGAGATTCCTACTGCAGATTCAGAACTTTTGAAAAGTATTTTACCGCATGTCAATGCCCTCGGGTATGACATTCAAGAGTTTGGAAACAACACTTTCGTCATGCACGGGGTACCTGCCTCAGCGGCTGATTTGAATCATAAAAAAGTGATAGAGCAGCTTCTTGAGCAATATCAGAACAACCTCGAACTCAAGCTCGACATCAACGAAAATATCGCCCAATCAATGGCAAGGAGCACCGCCATCAAGCGAGGCAAACCACTTTCTATTTTGGAAATGAAATCATTGATTGATCGACTTTTTGCTACTGAGATGCCTTTCAAAAGTCCATCGGGTAAGAAGTGCTTCATCAATTATGAAATGGAGGAGCTTTCAAAACTATTTGATGCCTAAAACATTTCATAGGTAACTTTTCAATTTTACAATTATGATGAACCGAATCACGCCAGTAGTAAAACAGCTACTCATTATCAATGTGATTTTTTATGTGTTTGCTGTTTACATTACACCGAATATATATGACTATCTGCCGCTCCACTATTTCACAGATGAAGATTTCAAACCTTTTCAATTTGTGACGAGCATGTTTATGCATGGTGGCACCTCTCATATTCTTTTCAACATGATGTCACTTTTCTTTTTGGGCCCTATGGTGGAACAGCAGATGGGTGAAAAGAAATTTTTAATCTTTTATCTGGTTTGTGGCCTTGCGGCTAATGCCGCGCATTGGGCAATGATTTACTTTGGCGTTATTTCGCCAGTAGCGGTTGTAGGTGCATCGGGTGCAATTATGGGTGTTTTCGCGGCGTTTGCTTATTATTTTCCTAATATAAAATTGATGCTACTTTTTCCTCCTATTCCAATAAAAGCAAAATATATGATGATCGGTTTGATTGCCTTTGACCTGTTTTCTGGCATCAGTGGAATTAGTACTGGTATTGCACATTTTGCTCACTTGGGAGGTGTATTGAGTGGACTTTTGCTAATTATATTTTGGAATAAAAATGATAACTCTTACCGAATCAACTAACCATGATACTCTATAACGTTACCGTAAAAATTAAAAACGAAGTTAAAGACGATTGGCTAAAATGGATGAAAGACATTCATATTCCTGATGTGATGAATACTGGTCTTTTTATTGAAAACAAGCTGTGTAGAATCTTTGATGAAGACCCCGACGGCACTACTTATGCCATCCAATATTTTTGTAAAGACATGGAGACTTTTCAGCAATATCAAGCCGAACATGCTAAGGCTTTACAAGAAGATCATATAAAAAGATATGATGGGCAATACGTGGCATTTCGTACTTTGATGGAG
>CALDSS010000117.1 GCA_937924495.1 uncultured Saprospiraceae bacterium | reverse complement strand
GAATCATCAGGACTGAAAGTGGTATCTCTGAAAATAATTTGGGTTGCGTCATCAAATGTTATATCTCTTCTTCGAGGCAAGAAGGTTTGAGAATAATTGACATTTGGCGTCAAGCGAAAATACTTAAGCACATTAAAAGTTGTATTTGCATCTGCTCGATGTTGGGCGCCATAAGTCATTTGGTCTAAAATCATCTGTGTACTTCCTTTAAAAAAAGTAGTATCGGATGATTGGTATCTATTTTTTGCATTGGCCTTATACGTCACCCCAACCTTTTCATACCATCGCTCCCCTCCTATCGGATTTTTTCTTTTGAAAGGATAAACCCTTCTCATATTGAAATCAAGGTTAGGAAAGTTGATGGTTATTTGCCGATTCCTTGTACTTTGATCATGCGTGAAGGATGCTGTAAAATTATAAGGTGCCGTTGTTGGGGTGAAAGAGTAATTCAGAGAAGAATTCAGTTGATTATTTAAAACACTTCGTGCATCATTATTAAAAGTTCTTTGATAGTCCCCTACTTGAATTCTGATATTGCCGCCAAATTTACGTGTTGGATGAGCGGCTCTATCTTGATTATGATTCCAAGTCAGGCTGTAGGAGTTGGTTCGTCTAAAAGTAGCATCCGCCTGTTCTTGTCTTAGTGAACCATAATCAAAACTAAAAACCCCATTGTGTTTGTATCGCTTTTTATATTGGGAACGGATATGCAATCCCCAACTTCTTTTCCAATAATAATCGCCAGTTACTTGTAAATTATAATGTGGGCCAAGTGGTGTGAAATATCCAAAATTGGCTATTCCAAAACCAAAATCCTCTCGATAGTCATAATCTCTTGGAATAATAATTCCTGCTTGTGCTTTGCTCGCAATTGGAAAAAATCCAAATGGAAGCCAAAGCGGCGTCGGTACTCCACCAATTTCCAAATTGGAAGGACCGACCACTACCGTTTTATTAGGTATAATTTTTTGTTTATTACTTCTAATTCCATAATGAGGATGATCTAAATTACAGGAAGTAAAAATGGCATCCTTACTATAAATTACGTCATTGGTTCGAGTGGTATCAGAAGGGTCAGAGGCCACAAATTTCCCTTTGGAGGTAAGGACGTAAACATCATTTTGAATGGAGGTTGCGTCGGTAATAATTCCCTTTCGAGTTAGAAAATTGTATTTAATTTCTTTGGCAGTAAAGCTTTCATTTCCATCTGAAAACTCCGGATCTCCGGTCACTTTCCCCGTACTATCAGGCTGCCCAATTGCGGTCACAATATTTGTTTCCCAATCTAGCAAGATATAATCGGCCTTTAAATTGATTGAAGTATAACTAACCGATGCATTTCCATAAAGATGGATTTGTTTGTTTTTTATATCGTACTCCATCGAGTCCTCTGCGATGTAATCTACTGGCGCATCAAGTGCATCATTAGAGACTTTATAGGGAAGCCTTTCAGGTGTTTGAGTACTATCCGTTTGTGCCAATAAACTATCCGCGGATGCATTTTTGAGTGAATCCACAATATCCACCTGTCCCAAAAGGTTAGTTCCTTGGACAAGCATTGCAATTACCGCGATGTATAACTTTGCTTTCAAACAGATTTTTATCTTACTTTTGTATAAACTTCAAACAGTCCAACACTCCATCTATAGCAAACACTATTCTTAAAAACACACAAAAGAAGCGCGAATATAACTATGGTGAAAACTTTCCTGTTTATTCCGACAATTTTAGTTTCCGTTTGGCTGGCTATGCCCTTCGAGTTTAACTTTACACTAACATCTGAAAATCCGATTTCAGATAATTTTCACATTAATAATTGTGAAAATACCATCATCCAACCTACCAATTTTTGCTTGCCTACCGATTATAAAGTAAAAACCATCGTCATTGATGCAGGTCATGGTGGCCGAGATGGAGGATGCAGTGGACACAATTCACGTGAAAAAGAGATAACGCTAAAAATTGCCAAAAAATTGAAAGAAGGATTAACTCGTCAGTTTCCTTCCATGAATGTTTACCTGACTCGCGAAACGGATGTGTTCCTTCCGTTACACAAAAGATCAAAATTTGCAAATGAAAAAAAGGCAGATGTTTTCCTTTCCATTCACTGTAATTTTATTCCGAAAGCAGACCATATTCATGGATCAGAATCTTATGTTTTAGGACTACACAAAGCAGAAGACAACCTGCAAGTTGCCAAACGTGAGAATGAAGTCGTGTATTTGGAAGAAGATTATGAGCAAAATTATGGCGTAGATCCAAACTCACCAGCTGGTCATATTTTATTATCAGCCTTTCAGAATGCCCATTTAGAACAGAGCATTCTTTTTGCAGAAAAAATAGAAGAACATATCAAACGCCAAACTGCTCATAAAAGTAGAGGGGTGAGACAGGCTGGCTTTCATGTTTTGAGAGAAACCACCATGCCTAGTGTTCTTTTGGAGAGTGGATATTTGAGTAACGCGAAAGACGAAGCCTTTTTATTGACAGATGATGGCCAAAATCAAATAGCAGCCGCAATTATCAATGCATTTTTCGACTATAAGATACAAGTTGAAACTGATGCCAGATTGGTCAATGTTCAGCCAAATCCAGTTTCCTCTTTGCCAGCTGCCAAATCTCCGAAGCCTCAACCTGTATCCATTCAGAATGTCATAATGCCCAAAAAGGAGGCTGAATTAAAACCACAACCAGCTCCCCAGATGCCTGCAAAAGAGATTACGCTTACCCCAGCACCAATGTCAACAAAAGCACAAGAAGTTTTGCCTGCTATTCAAAAGAAAGGAATAAATTATAAAGTACAGATTTCAGCTTCTCAAAGCCCAATAAAGATTCAAAATCATTGGAATCAACTGGGGTATTTAATTGAGGTAGTTAAAGAAAACAATTACTACAAATATCAAATAGGTGGTTTCAAAACCTACAATGAAGTGCAAAAAGCCCTTCATAATATTAAGGCAAAAGGATATAAAGAATGTTTTGTTGTGGTCTATAATGATGGCCTTCGCGTTTCTCTTCAAGAGGCAAAAGCCATTTCAGGTGAATAAAAATGGAAATTAAATCATCCGATCCACTTTGGATTGACTATGTTTGCAAAGTTTATCAATTAACAATAATAAATGTCACGCGAAGTTAAAATAGGCCTATTTGCTATTGTCGCTCTCACTATCGCATTTGTAGGGTATAATTTTCTAAAAGGAAAAGATCTTTTCAGCAATAACAATGTCTTTTATATCGAATATGCCAATGTAGATCAACTACAGACAGGTGCACCAATTTTAGTAAATGGACTTGCTGTGGGGAGTGTTTTAGATGTTTATCTCAAACCTGAAAATTACAATAACATTGTAGTTGAAATTGAGGTACGGGGCGACCTCAATATTCCAAAAACCACCTTGGCTGAAATCGTTCCAACTGGTTTGATGGGAGGAAAAGGTATTCAATTGGTTTTTGATCAGTTTTGCACTGGTGATGGCTGCGCTCAAAGTGGCGATATATTGAGAGGTGCTACAAAAGGCTTGATTGATGCTTATGTTGGGGTCGATAAATTAAAAGAATACACCAACGTAGTTTCAGATGGACTAACCGTCGTAGTTGATAGCCTTTCTGAATCCTTGAAGGAAGAAGACAATGAAGTCGGAAATAGTATGCGCGACCTTCAGGCTACGCTACAAAACCTAAAAGCGACTACTTACCAAATGAACAAAATGTTAGCTGCTTCGCAGGGAGACATAACAGCAACTATGGCCAACATGAACTCTATCACTCAAAATCTTCAACAACAAAACGCTCAGATCGCTACTATCATGGCGAATACTGCTCAGTTTACTGGACAGCTAAAAGATATTAATCTGGCAGCTACCAATAAAGGAGCAAGTGAGGCTATTGCATCATTGGAGTCAACTTTGAAAACGGCGGATAAAGCAATGCAAGATGTTTCGGGTCTGATGAACAAAATCAGTAGTGGCAAGGGTACCATGAGTTTATTGATGAACAACCCTGATTTATACAAAAAATTGAGTTCTACTAGCGAGAACTTGGATTATTTGCTTCAAGATCTAAGATTAAATCCAAAACGTTATACGCGTATTCTTTCAAGAAAACAAATACCTTACAAAAAACCAGAAAATGATCCTGTAGAGGGGAATTAACCCCCTCCCGTTTAGAGATGGTTTGAAATATTGATTGAGAAAACTTTATCATTCAAACACCTTTCCCCATGAAAAATTCCCGCATTTACAGTTTGGCTATTGTTTTTTTTATAATTAACATACACCTATCTGCTCAGAACAACTGTATTCTTTTCGCCTCAGATTTTTTAACTTCCAACAATGCAGACCATACCCTCACCCTAAAAAATGCCATTCAGCAAGCATTTGAGGAAGGATGCACCTTGATAATCGATAGTCCGAACAAAAACACCACCGAAAGTTGGGTAATAAAAGAGGTATTTATTGAGGGAGAGAAGTTTAACCAAATTTCAGGAGTTGAGATTGTTTTTGAAGCACCTGTTGCCGCCCAATCCAATTTTTTCAAATTTGAGAATGGCCTACGTGATGCCCCACCATCTATGTTTGTCTTTGAGGAATGTGATAATTTTTCCATAAAGGGAAAAGGAAAGGCTATAATATCAATGAATGGAATTGAAAACCAAACTGGTCACGATCATTACATCCGAACTTCGGAGTGGTATCATTGCTTTAAGATGCTGAGTTGCAATAATGTGACCATGGAGGGACTAATCATAGACGGCGCAGGAGGTGATGGGATTGTCATTGACTCCAAACGATACGATGGTGCGCAAAGGTTATGTAATGTGAGTGGCCACCACCCTATCAATTTCACTATTAGAAATTGTTTTATAAATAAAGCTTGGCGCAATGGTATAGCCATAGGCTCTGGTGAAAACATATTGATTGAGGAGTGTACTATTTCTAAAACAAAAGGAACTGCACCCCAAGCTGGTATCGATATCGAAATTGAATCATGTGGTGCCATTTTAAAAAATTTAGTCGTTAAAAATAATACCCTGATTGATAATGGTGCCTATGGGGTAGAATGTTCTTTTAGTACCGTGATGCCTTCAAATAATCTAAATATAAAATTTGAAGGAAACGAGATGATAGGTGGCAAAGGGTTCGCCATTGACACAAGAAACAAAAATTATATTGCTGGAAATATTGATATTAGTGGTGGCACTATAGACATCACACAAAAAGACCAAGTAGCTCCGTTTGGACTTTTGCTATCCTGTCCCAAACCTTCCCAAAAAGGCAATGACCTGGTTTATAACTTGGGTGATGATATGGTTATTTGCAATAGTGCAGGGAATAATTTTTTTACGGCCTTGAGGGTTAATGCAAGAGAAGTAAACCTTTTTGGTTGTGAAGAAAATGTTGCTGTCCCTTGCAGACAAATCTGGGAAACCAATTGGAATTTCTTTGGCGATGTTTATGCAGAAAAAATGTTCATTTGGGACAATCATGAAAGAGGCCAGCGGTTGGAAAAAGCAGTACAAATAAGCAGAGGAGGAAGGAGTTGTATGAATCCTACTGGAATAAAAATCCATGCCATTAAACGAAATTTTAACTGCGAGTGTGGAGGCAGATTCAATTTAGGAACTTCCTACAATAATGAAGACAACTGCGATGTGTGTGCAAGTGGTAGCGAAAATAGAGACCAAAGTTGTGACGTAGAAAATGATAGTATCACAAGCAGAATTTATGACACCCAATCGGAAGTATGCGATGTAGATGTAAAGATTGAAGTGCTGAAAACCCAAGCCAAAGATCTTCCCGAAGTTGCTATCACAAATCAAAAATTAAGCGTGGACAAGGATGGATTTTTAACCATTACGGTTTGTAGAAGTCGCGTGGGTGATTATCCTTTAGCAGCAAAATTAGAATGGAATAAAGGTTTTGAATTCCTGCGCCATTATTTTTACCAATATCCAAAATTTATACGAATACCTGCTGGTAAAATTTGTGCAACAAGAAAAATAAAAGTAAGAGAAGAAATAGAAGTCGAGGACTTAAAAGATGTTAATTTAAAGTTAGAATTTACGAAATTTTACAACCCTTCTACTCGGATTTTAGAATTTGATAAAACCGTTTCAAATTTTAATAACAATGTACCATCCAACCAAGATACTACGCATACTACCCTTCCAGACACAATAAATTTAAGTAATGTTTGTGTACCAAACGGCATCACTTTTAAAACGCAATTTGAGTTAGACTCTTTCCGAATTCTATATCCGAATTGTACCGAAATAGAGGGCATTGTTAAAATTAAATATTCTATAGAAAATCCTATCACTCACTTTTACGGCCTAAACAACGTCAAAAAAATGGGGGGCCTCAATTTAAATTATGGCGTTTACAAAAACCTAAATGGACTGGAAAATTTAGAAGAGATAAAAGGAATATTATCTATCCACAACGCAGATAGTTTATCGAATCTAAAAGGGTTTACGGGGCTAAAAAAGATAGGCTCATTTTTAGCTAATGACCTGAATATCAATAATTTAGAAGGACTTGAATCATTGCAAATAATAGATAGAAATTTTCAAATTTATGATAATGATGCACTCAAATCTTTGGAAGGCTTGTCATCACTTCAAGAGATAGGTTTTGAAAAACAAACAGATGCCTTCAATAATATTTTCATCGGTAGAAATCCCAAACTTGAATCAATTCAAATTCTTGAAAACATTTCTAACGGACACTTTAAAGGAAACATCCGCATTGTAAATAACCCATCCTTAGAAACACTTGACGGACTTCAAATCATAAATCGAGCAGATGGATTAGTAGAAATTAACCAAAATGAGTCTTTGGTAGATTTGAAAGGATTGGATAATTTAGAACAAGTCAATAGATTAAAAATTAGTGCAAACAAGAATCTTTATTCCTTACAAGGACTGGAATCATTGACGACAATAGAACATGGACTGGAAATTCATAACAATGCAATTTTATATGACTTAGAAGGAATTTCAAACCTTAATCAGGTAGGTTTTATTAAAAAACAAAGTGAATTACCTTTTATAAAAATATCGTCGAACGAAAGATTAACCTCTTTTCTTCCTTTAAAAAATTTAGAGTTCAACAATCAATTTTTCAATGGCATTCTAACCTTGAGAGATAATCCAAGCGTACTCAATTTACTTGGTTTTGAGCAATTGAAAGGTGTTTACGTTTTGGAAATTACCAACCTTGGAATCTCGGATTTCAAAGAACTAAATCAACTCTGGCATATACCTAATTTATTGACGATAAAGAACAACTACTCTCTTCTTTCGCTTCACGGATTAGAAAACCTTACCGACATCGGAGATGAAACCAAACGAGCATTTAAGACTTTAGTCATCGAAGGTAACGCTCGGCTAAAATCATTAGAACCACTAAGAAATTTACGGTCAGATGGTATGTTGTTTTATGGCAGTTTATTGATCATTGAAAATGATTCTTTGCAGAACCTTCATGGGTTAGAGGGAATTGATAGCATTGATTGGGATTTAAAAATTATGGGTAACGAAAACCTGAAATCACTCGATGGATTAGAGTCCCTTCATTATGTAAAATCAAATAAAACCATTTCTAAAAATCCGAAACTTCAAAACATTGATGCACTTTCAAATTTTAAAGAAACCTATCCAAAAAGAACCACTTTTTTCGAAATTTCGGATAACCCAGTATTAGAAAATATTAATGGTTTACGGAATTTTAAATTTTCTCAAATAGCCGCATTACACTTTTTCAACAATCCTTTGATTGATATTTGTGATTACCCAGAGCTGTGTCAATATATTGCAAGAGATTTGCCAGAAAGATGGTATGACATTTTTGGAAACGGAGAAGAATGCGAATTCATAGACGATATTAGAAATGGATGCGACCAATCACCTTCTTCTTTACAAAACACTGA
>CALDSS010000116.1 GCA_937924495.1 uncultured Saprospiraceae bacterium | reverse complement strand
CTTTGTGAAACTTGATTGCCACTCGTATGACTTACTTGTAGTGCCACGCCCTTGAGCAATTCACCATCTTCTCTATATACTTGACCAGTAATATCAGCGGTTGGCTCCTGAGCGATACAAATTTCGTCATGAGGTACTGCTTCAAAAACATTCGGCTGCATCACCGACAAATTGGTGTTTCTCATCAAAACATCATATAATCGAGTATTCTTATATTCTTCTTTCTCTGCATCAGTAAGATGTGGATCATTTTGGTAAAAATATCGATCTCCGTCTCTTAGGTTTTGGAACTGTTGCTTTAGCACTTCAATTACTAATGGTCCGAAAATAGAGCCCTCTTCGCGTTCTTCGCAAAGCATTCCTACCCATGGATCTATATCATCAACTGAGTCATATAAAGAAGTCAAAGCATCAATGATTCTTTGACTTGAATTTATTTCAGAAAATGAAGAAACCCGCCCCATTCCATAATGCTCGCGAATAGTATTGTAATCAGGAACTCCACGTTCACGCCCTCTATTAATGTTAATAGAAGCCAAATCCATTCCTAAGGAGCCATGATCTGCAAAAAGGAAATTACGAACATCGTCCAGTAGTTGAGCATCAAATTTCTGTTGAACTTGGGCTCCCATACCCTTAAAGTATGGTTCTATTCCTCCTACTTTTGGCACTTCTAATGGATTGAAAAAAGCATCTTTTAAAGCAAGAGCACCTTCCGGAATGGAATTGCCATCATTATCAAGTCTCATTATATTTCCACTTAATAAGGTATGCCCCATTCTAAAGGCAGCTACTGTAAACACGTTGGAAATTCCCGAATTTACGGTATTGTCATAACCTTGGTATTCTGGCAAAATTATGCCCATTGTAGGTAACCACTCTTCATAAATAATAGCATTCATGATAGCCACCGTTCTTTTTCTGGCCTCTTGATAGATTCTTTCGTCTTGCCAATTTAGATAAACTGCTCTCAGCTCGTCACATAAACGATTGTGTTCTCTTATAAAAAGAGTGTGAAAAGATATCAAGATTGGATTCTCATTGGCGCGCACGTCTCCAGCAATAAAATGTTTGACTGATAAGCCAACTTCATCATCCATGTGGGGTGCATTGGGGTCAATATCAGAGTCAAACTCACCTGTTATTGTGTTATATGGAAGTAATCCTCCCTCTGAAGACTTCAATTTTCCGAATCGATATGTTCTCAACCAACTCGATATTTCTTGATTATGGCCATAAAAGGAAGAACCATCAATAAAAGCGGTAGTTAGGTTAGAAATTAATCGAGGACTCCTAACATCTTCTCCAGTTCCGTCAATATGATTCGTTCTACTCATTGGAATCAAAGCCGTTCCCAAAGAATCTGGGTCAAACCATAAATCGCCAGAAGGGACATTTATTGAAATGTTTTCATCCGAATCAGGTGGAGTAATCGTAATATCATGATCAATAAACTGACCAAAGGCCCAAGTGTAATCACTTAGTTTCATTACATCAGGAAGCAAACTGTCCTGAGAGAAAAGAACATTACTGATGGTGCGCGGATTGGGTCTATTTTGACCATTCGCAGCTTGCATACCATCTGAGTAATCTAATGCAGTTTCGATTACCAGTGGTTCATCGACTGAACCCCAGGTAGGATTATTGAGATTATTGCCCCTTCC
This sequence comes from uncultured Saprospiraceae bacterium, assembly GCA_937924495.1. GTDB lineage: Bacteria > Bacteroidota > Bacteroidia > Chitinophagales > Saprospiraceae > JAGQWW01. The sequence goes on along the minus strand of CALDSS010000116.1, from coordinate 15,256 downwards.
GTCATAACTACGGAAATTTTGAGCATTGGAGAATACAAATGTAAATGTTGCCAATAGCAAACATCCTATTATTCGATTCATCGGTCTGTAGATTTTTTATTCACGGGTATTATATGCTGCTTGCCAAAAACAGTTTCCAAATCAAAGCTAAAATAGAGTAATCGGAATTAGGGAAAGAAAATCGGGCAGTTGAAAGCGAAGACAAATATAAGCTAAATCCATGCGTAATGGCGGATTTCAAATCTTTTTTTTTGTCATTTATTCATTATACCCTCTTTTAGTGATTCTGATTATTTTTTTCTAAAAAATATGCCAATTGGTACTCCTTTAAAATCAAAATGCTTCCTAAGTTGATTCTCAAGGAAATTTTTGTAGGCTTCTTTCAGGTATTTAGGATTACTACAGAAGAAGGCAAAAGCTGGAAAATAGGTTGGTAATTGAGTGATATACTTAATTTTTACATAATTTCCTCGATGGGCAGGAGGAGGACTGTTCTCAATAATAGGAAGCATTAAATTGTTAAGCTCCGATGTTTTTATTTTTCGATTTCTATTCTCATAAACTTGCAAAGCGGTTTCAATAGCTTTGAAAATTCTTTTCTTTTCTAAAGCTGAAATAAAGATTACAGGCATATCATCAAAAGGACGAAAGCGATTCAATATCTCATTTTCAAAATCACGTGCCGTATTGGTTTCTTTTTTTATCAAATCCCACTTATTCACCAATAAGACGACCCCTTTGTTCCTTTTCTGAGCTAACCTAAAAATGCTTAAATCTTGACTCTCTACTCCATCTTCTGCATCAATCATCAGAATACAAACATCTGATTCTTCTAAGGCCTTAATTGCCCGCATGACAGAGTAAAATTCAAGATTCTCATGCACTTTGGATTTTTTACGAATTCCAGCCGTATCTATCAGTAAAAAATCTTTTCCAAACTTATTATATCGAGTATGAATCGAATCTCTGGTAGTGCCTGCAATATCCGTCACAATATTTCGCTCCTCTCCGATAAGAGCATTCAAAAAGGAAGACTTGCCCACATTAGGCTGGCCTAAAATGGCAAATTTTGGCAAATCAGAATTATCCTCGTCATCATCTTCAATATGCTCGACTACCGCATCTAATAAATCACCTGTCCCTGAACCAGTCATGGAAGACAGAAAATAGGATTCTTCAATTCCCAGACTCCAAAACTCATTCGCATCAAATTGTCGCTGGTGGTTATCGACCTTATTAACCGCCAAAAGAACTGGTTTATCAGACCTTCGTAATAATTGGCTTACCTCTTCATCCAAGTCAGTAATTCCTGTAGTAACATCAGTCATAAAGACAATAACGGAAGCTTCTTCAATTGCAATTTTGACTTGTTCACGAATAGCTGTCTCAAAAATATCCGTCGAATCTGGAACAAACCCACCTGTATCGACTACGGTGAAGGTCTTTCCATTCCACTCACACAAACCATATTGTCGATCGCGGGTCACACCACTTACATCATCAATAATGGCTTGCCGCCCTCCAATTAAACGATTAAAAAAAGTGCTTTTGCCCACGTTTGGGCGACCAACAATTGCTACTATATTTCCCACAGGTTATATTAGAATCAAAGTAATAATTAAAAAAACGGATTTAAAAAAGTATATATTCAGTGGGATTGACTGGTTTGCCCTTATACCAAAGTTCAAAATGAAGGTGAGGCCCATCGGTCAATGTACCAGAGTTTCCAATAATTGCTATAGCTTCTCCTGATTTCACAACATCACCAGTTGATTTTAGCAGTTTAGAGTTGTGTTTGTAAAATGATATAATGTTATTCGGATGTTGGACACAGAGGCTATGCCCCGTCTCCATCGACCAATCTGAACTAACCACTACTCCATCTAAAACTGTCTTAATCGGCGTGTTTTTGGGTGCCAACACATCTACTCCAAAATGCTTTTTCTCTGCCATAAAACCTGCACTAATCTCTCCATTCAAAGGCGCAACAAAGTGAATTTGTTCCAATCGCCGTTTAATCGTTTCTCGTGGAGCATCGTTCACAGACCTTTGTCTAACCTGAGCCAATTCCATTTCCTGACGAAGTTGCTCATCCTCTGCAATTCTTTCAACATGCAACAAACTATCGTGAAACTCAACCGATTCCTTTTCCTTATCTTCCATCGGTTCTATATCCCCAACGAGTATTCTTCTAAAATTCTCATGATAGTTTCGATGAGAACTAATTGTTTTCTCCATTTCTGAAATCTGGTTATTCAAAGTGATATACTCTTTGGATGCGCTATAATCAGCATAACCAGGTATCAATGTTTTCAAAGGAGTAAATATAATGGAAGCCAACACTAAAAATGCTACACCAAAAACCGCTGCAGCTATATAGGAGTAAATATTAAGTTGAGTCATTCTGTAGGATGAGACTTCCTCGAAAGTTTCATCATTCGTCACCACTATCCTGTAGGTATCTTTAAGATGGTTTTTCACACCTTCTAAGCCCGCCTCCTTATCCTTATTATTCTTGTTTTCCATACTTATTGATTTATGAAAAAGTATGCAAAGCTACGTTTCATTACCCAATTTCATAAAAGACTGATAGTTAATTATTTACAAAGGGAGTTCTTAATAACCCCTTAAGAAACTTCTGTTTTCGAATTCACCTATTAATTTTGCCAATTAAATTTTCAGAAAAGGCAATTTTCGAAACTATTTTCCATTATAAAGGTAAGTTTTAGAAAGCCTCTGATCGCTCATAGTATAGAGCGATTTTTTTATGAAGAAAATGTACAGAATGAAACTCATCTCGCAAATCAATACAGGACTAATATTAACGCTGATTTTTGCATTAATTTTACCCTCTTGCAGTACTCAAAAGAGTCGCGAAGACCTATCTCCCCTCGGCAAACTTTATCACAATACCACTTCTGAGTTCAATGGATACTTCAATGCCGATGAATTATTGACAGCTAACACTTTGAAGCTCGAAGAGCAGCAAGAAGATAATTATAATCAAATCTTGGATGTGTTTGAGTACATGGGCGCTGATAATCCACAATCAGCAGCACCTGACTTGGATAAAGCAATGGAGAAAGTGGCCGTCGTTATCTCATTGCATAGACAGAGCCATTGGACGGATGACTGCTACTTACTGATGGGAAAATCCCAATTTTTAAAGAAAGACTATGAAACTGCCGAGGAGACTTTCAAATATATGATCGAAGAGTTTCCTGAAAATCCAGACGCAAAAAAGAAAAGCAAGAAGAAAAAGAAAGTCACCAAAAGTGATAGGAAGAAAAAAGAGAAAGAGCGTAGAAAGAAACGAGAAGAAGCCAAAAAAGAAAAACAAAAAGAAATAAAGAAAAAGCGGAAAGCCAGCAAGAAAAAAAAGAAAAAGCGGAAAAAGAAGAAGCGGAAAAAAGGCAAAAAGAAAAAGAAGAAATCAACTAAAAAACAAGTAGAAGAGGAGAAAAAAGAGGAAGTAAAAAAAGAAGAGGAGCCTAAAGAGGAAAAGAAAGACAAAAAGAAAAAAGAGAAAAAGGATAAGAATCCTAATTCGCCAGACAAATACTTTTTGAAGCACAGACCTGCCTTTCAGGAAGGTCAGTTGTGGTATGCTCGTACACTTGTTGAAAGAGGAAAATTTGAAGCTGCAGACCGAATTTTCAGAAGAATGGAAGAAAGTCCAAAAACGTTCAAGGATCTAAGAAGGGAACTGGCACCTGCAAGAGCGCATGCGGCAATTCAACAAAAAAAGTATAATATCGCAATCACATATCTGGAAGATGCGATTACGCTTTCCGAAAAAAAGAAAGAAAAGGCCCGATACGCATACATTATTGCTCAATTACAAAACCGCAAGAAAGATAATGCTGCGGCTTACGCAAACTTTCAACGAGTAGTAAAATTCAGACCAGCGTATGAAATGCTTTTCAACGCACGTTTGGAAATGGCTCAAAATGCCTGGGCAACAGGTCAATCAACTCCCGACCAAATTGCTAAGCAATTGAATAAGATGTTGAGTGATGGTAAAAACGCAGAGTATCAAGACCAAATCTATTTTACCCTCGGTCAGGTAGCGCTTCAGGATGGTAAAAGAGAGGAAGCCATCAAAAATTTCAAATTGGCAGCTGAAAATACCTCTGGCAAGAAAAATCAGCAGGCAGAAACTTATTACAAGTTGGCAACCTTGTTTTTAGATATAGAAAACTATGTCGATGCTAAGTTGTATTTCGATAAGACGTTGAATGCAATGGTCAATACAGATCCGCGGTATAATGATGTGGTGAAATACGCTTTGAACTTGACGGATATTGCCACAAATATTGAACAGATTGAACTTCAAGATAGTCTTCTTGCTATTGGTCAAATGACTCCTGAAGAGCAAAAAGAATTAGCTGCAAAAATCAAAAAAGCAGAAGAAGAGCAGCGAATAAAGGACGCAAGACTTGCTGCAGCAGGAGGTGGCAAAAAGGCTCCAAAAGGTAATAAATTTCAATCAAACAGTTTTGCATCCAGTTCAAATGCCCTTAAAAATAGAGCGAACTTTGTTCCAGACGTTTTCTTCGCTTATGATGACAAAGCAAAGCGACGTGGCCAGCGATCTTTTACTAAAAAATGGGGCAACCGACCTAATGTTGATAATTGGAGATTGAAGTCTAAAATTGATGATTCTGACGTTGAAGAAGGTAGTGACCTCGAAAGTCTTGCTGTTTCCAATAAAGAATTAACCGATGATCAAATTCAGCAAATCTTGGGAGATGTTCCTTCCAATCCTGTTGAAATTGCGCAAGCCAATGGCATTGTTGAGATGGCCATGTTCAATCTCGGAAAACTCTATCGAGACAATTTGGAAAACAATAAAAAGTCTGTCGAAACACTTGAGGAATTACTCAAGCGCTTCCCACAAACAGAAAATAAAGTTGAGGCTTGGTTTTATTTGTACTTGGCTCATCAGGCCATGGGCAACCAAGCAGAAGCAAAGGTTTATCGAAATAAAATCCTTAACGAAGCACCTGAATCGCTTTATGCTACCGTGTTAAATAATCCAAATTATTATAATGAGACGTTGGCAGAAGGGAAAAAGGTAGATCGTTATTATGAGCAGGCTTACGCCAAATTTACCAGCGGAAATTATAAAGCAGCTTATGAACAATCTAAGCAAGCCGATAAGCAGTTCGGAACAGATAATCCGCTGAAAGCAAAATTTGCACTCCTCAGTGCAATGTCTGTTGGCAATACTGAAGGAAAAGAAGCTTATATCAAGTCACTAAAAGAAGTGATAGCGCAATATCCGAATACAGATGAACAAAGACGTGCAAAAGAAATTCTAAGATTATTAGGTGACTCTTCTGCCTACTCCAAAATTGACGATGGTGCGGATAATGAATCAGGTACAAAAGGCCTATTCAAGTTAGATGAAAAGGATTTGCATTATGTGATTGTTGTTTTGAAGGGAAAAGCGGATTTAGGCAAGGCCAAAGGAGATGTAGGAAAATATCACAGAAAATATTTCAAAAATGAAAGTATGCGAGTATCCAATATCTATTTGGGACAATCACAAGAAGATAGAATTCCAATCATCGTCATTCGTCGTTTTAAAGGAAAAGACAAAGCAATGACCTATTATGATGGTGTAAAGAAGAATGAAAAAGACTTTTTGGGCATCAATTTCAAATATGACATCTACCCAATCACGCAAAACAACTATCGCCAAATTTTGAAGGAAAGATCGCTCGCTGGTTATCCTGAATTTTTTGAAGCGAATTATAAGTAAAGTAAGTACAGGCATTCTTGCCTGTGGGTTCCACAATACTAAGAGTTTATACAGGCAGGATGCCTGTGTACATGAAAAGGCCGATTGCAATTTATTTTGCAAGCGGCTTTTTTTTATGCCTTTTTGTCACTACCCGCTCAATGGAATACAGATTGTCTTTACTATAATAATTACAATTCAAAACCTTTACTGTGTCAACTTGGCAGTGATAATAACTTGTGGATAACTATTTCCTATAAAATTAAAATCCTTGAAAAGTATTATGGATTTTTGAATGTGTTTTCCAAAAAACCCAAAGTCGTGGCATGAGTTAGCCAAATTAAACGACAACGTTTTTGAGTGAAGAAAAAAACCCGTGATTAATGGAGTTCAATAATTTGCGATTACAAAATTTTGAGGACGAAAGTGACTTTATGCCCATGCTCTCGATTGAAGAGGAAGAGCAAGGAGAGAAGCTAAAAGACTTACCCGAAGTACTTCCTGTCTTGGCATTGAAAAATACCGTTTTGTTTCCCGGCGTAGTGATTCCGATCACTGTCGGAAGAGACAAATCAATAAAGGCTATCACTGCCGCACATTCTGATAAAAAACTGGTGGCTGTCCTTTCTCAAAAGGATGCAAAAGTAGAAGAACCTTCTGCTGGCGATTTATTCCCAAAAGGGACAGTTGCCCGCATTATTCGTTTGCTAAAAATGCCGGATGGTTCTACCACTGCTATTTTGCAAGGACGCCGGAGATTTGAGTTGAAAGAAATGGTTTCTGAGACGCCTTATATGCTTGGAAAAATCGAAGCAATCAGTAATATCGAACCGAAAAATCAACTGGAATTTGAAGCGATGATTTCGTCCGTGATGGATAAGGCCAAGCGAATGATTGAAATCTCCCCTCACATTCCATCAGAGGCTATCGTTTTTCTGAAAAACATAAACGACAGAGGTAATTTGCTACATTTCATCGCCTCCAATCTTAATGTAAAAACGCCAGACAAACAGGCCATTCTCGAAGAGGATGACTTGAAAGTAAAAGCTCAGAACATCCTCAAACAAATGGATGAAGAGTTACAATTGTTAGAGTTGAAAGACCAAATCGAGTCAAAAGTCAGAACTGGCATTGAGAAGCAACAACGCGACTATTTCCTGAATCAGCAGTTGAAAACCATTCAGGATGAGTTGGGTCAAAATCCACACGAAGAGGATTTGAAAAAGCTTTTAGCGCGAGCTAAAAAAATGGTTTGGCCAGAGGAAGTAGGGAAGCATTTTCAAAAAATTATGACTCGGATTCAGCGTATGAATCCACAAGTGGCTGAGTATTCTATCCAAATGAATTATTTGGAAACAATTCTCGACTTGCCATGGAATAAATTTACAGAAGACAACTTCGACCTCAATAAAGTAAAAGAGGTACTCGACGATGACCATTACGGTCTCGAAAAAGTAAAAGAGCGCATTCTCGAACATCTTGCTGTTTTAAAACTAAAAGGTGATATGAAAGCGCCAATTCTTTGCCTTGTCGGCCCTCCGGGAGTTGGAAAAACTTCTCTTGGAAAATCCATTGCAAACTCCATCAATCGCGAATTCATTCGTATGTCACTCGGTGGTTTGCATGATGAGTCGGAGATTCGAGGACACAGAAAAACATATATCGGCGCATTGCCTGGACGTATCATTCAGCAGTTGAAAAAATGTGGTTCGAGCAACCCCGTTTTCATTTTGGATGAGATTGATAAAATTGGAAACAGTTTTAGAGGTGATCCATCTTCTGCTCTTTTGGAAGTTCTTGATCCGGAGCAAAACAGCACTTTCTACGACAACTATTTAGAGTTGGAATATGACCTTTCTAAAGTCATGTTCATCGCCACTGCCAATTCACTGAATACCATTCAACCTGCCTTGCGCGACCGAATGGAAATCATCCCTATCAGCGGCTACTCTACCGAAGAAAAAGTGGAAATCGCCAAACGCCACCTCATTCCTGAGCAGCGCGAAGAGCATGGCCTGAAAGCCAAACAGGTAAAACTATCGCCGACGATTATCAAGAAAATCATCATGGAATATACCATGGAGTCGGGTGTTCGTTCGCTGGCACGTCAGATTGGAGGAGTGATGCGTAATGTGGCTAAAAACGTGGCGATGGAAGAGCAATACAACGTCTCTGTGAAGCCAGAAGATATTCCTAAAATATTGGGACCAACCAAATATACCAACGACCTCTATACTGATTCTAAGCGACCTGGTGTAGCAGTCGGATTGGCGTGGACTCAAGTGGGTGGTAAGATTTTATTTATCGAAACCAGTCTCAGTACGGGTAAAGGTGGTTTGACCCTTACGGGAAATTTGGGTGATGTGATGAAAGAATCAGCAACCACTGCCCTTAGTTTCATCAAAGCACATGCGGAAGATTTGGGCATCGACCCAGAAGTTTTTGCTAAAAAAGACATTCACATTCACGTACCTGAAGGTGCGACGCCAAAAGATGGCCCATCTGCGGGAGTAACAATGTTGAGCGCCATGACTTCGGCACTCACCAAACGACCTATCAAGCCATTTTTGGCCATGACTGGCGAAATTACGTTACGCGGTAAGGTGCTACCCGTTGGAGGTATCAAAGAGAAAATTTTAGCTGCTAAGCGCACAGGCATGAAAGAAATTCTTCTTTGCCAAGCCAACCAAAAACATGTGGAAGAAATCAACCCCGATTTTATCAAAGGATTGAAATTTCATTACGTGGAAAATATGGAGGACGTGTTGAAAATTGCATTAAAGAAGAAGTAACAATAGTAAGCGGAACCTCAAGTTCCGCTTACCCTATTCTATGAGCGTATAAAATAACCAATCTCTCTCCTCAAAGGCGATTAACTCCCCTTTTTCAGATAAGTAAGCCTTGGTAATTTCAACACTTTGCGGATCAAGTATTTGATATACATTTTCATACTCGCGATCATTTAAAGTCAATTTTGGAAAAAATTCATACCCAAAATCATAATTTGAATTTTGAGAGGTTTGAATTCGATTTTTGGAAAAACCCATTACTGGCATTCCTCCAAAGTTTCCAGTGTTTTTTCCCTGAGTTCTTACAATAAAGTACTTTCCAACCACCCCTTCTTGAGGTTTTTCAAAGTCAATCGCAACAGCTTCTTTTACAGAAATTCCATCATCCAAATTGAAAAGAATGGTAGCAGTATTTTGTTCTTCTTGCCATAAGTACTCGTCTTCCGCACCACTTTCGACACAAGGGGTAGATTGTGCATTGAAGTTGCGAGAGTCTTCTCGGTTTCGAATGGCAAGTCCCCAAACTGTATTATAAAAAAGCGATTTTCGCTGCCCAAATTGATTTTCGAAAACGACTTCAACTTCATCAGTAGGCAAATCTTTTTCAACTTCAAACGTCCCCAAATCAATCTCATTAGAACATGGAATCACAATTTCTCCACCGTTCCAGTTACAGTTTAAAAAAAATGTAGAAATAAAAAGCATGGTTAAAAGTCTCATTTGATTAGCTTTTTTTAGTTAGAAAATAGTTGATTCCACCACCTAAGTATAATTGATAAGAAGAAGTGGAGGGCGTATTTGGCAATTCAATTTCATCATGATTGGATTGAAAAAATACGTCCCAAGTGAGGTTCTTTGCAAATTTGTTTTCAAATTTCAGAAACAAGCCAAAGTAGTTTGGTGAAATATCTGTATCCAGTGGCTCGAGTAAAGAAGCATCAGCTGGCACTCCCCCTAAAATCCGATGTCTTCCACCTTCTATCTGTAACTGTAAAATAGTACCCAACGAAAGTGAAGACCAAGGGTCTAATTTAAATCTAAAACCAAGTGGAACTTCCACATAAGATTGTCTGACCCAATCAACCAAAGCAACACCAGTACTTATAAAGGTAAAATCATCCGTTTCATGCAACCACATATTCTCCAGTACTTTGAAATAATTATAGGATTGCCTAAAATTGAGGCCAGTGAGATAACTAAACTTTCTTTTTGGAATCAGAACCGTAGCTCCAATTTTATAGCCACCGCCGCCGCCAATAGGTATAGTCTCTCCTGAAGGGTTTTGGAATTCAGCTTCTTTCGCAAAACTTCCAAAAACAGCAGTATTGATAGAATAATTTAGTGAATTATCTTTTTGAGAAAAAGATAAAAACGGGATAGCTATCGCTAATAAGGTGAAGGTAATTTTCATTGTAATTAGTTTTAATTCCCACAAAGAAAGCTCTGATTGGCTTTATTTTTATGAAAACTGCCTTGATTAACCTCAATTTAGTTTTGATGTTAAAAAAAACTATGTGCGAGGAACTTAAGTTCAAAACACCTTACGCCTTCAACCGAAACCCTACCCCATGAATATTCTCAATTTTCAACGTCTCGTCCTTTTTCAAATATTTACGTAATCGAGAGATGAAAACATCCAAACTACGACCGAGGAAATAATCATCCTCTCCCCATAGCTTAATTAGAATTTCAGAACGTTTGAGAACAGTGTTTTTATGTTCGATGAACATTTTGAGCAGGTCGGCTTCCTTTTGAGTAAGGGTGCGCTCATCGTCATCTACTTTGAGATTTAGATTAGGATGGTCAAATTCATATTCACCGATTTTATAAATATCTACGGTTGTATTTGGCCCAATCTGACTTCTGCGTAGGAAAATTTCAATTTTCAAAATCAACTCTTCAATACTGAACGGCTTGGTGATATAATCATCGGCGCCAATTTTCAGACCATGAATTTTATCGTCTTTGAGCGATTTGGCAGTCAAGAAAATAATAGGAATCTGCTTGTCAAATTTTCTAATCTCCTCTGCTACCTGAAAACCATCTATTTCCGGTAACATGACATCCAAGACACAAAGGTCAAAATCATTGGTCTTATATTGCTCCAAAGCTACTTTGCCATCAGCACAGTGTATAACTTCGTACCCCTGCAACTCAAGATTATCTCTCGTTACAAAGCTTAAACTTTCATCATCTTCTACATAAAGTAAACGGGCTTTCATCTATTATTTTTTTATCGGGTGTTTTTAAAGAGCATCTTAGAAGTTGTTTAAAAACTTCTTGAATCGACCTTTCGAGACCCAAATTAACATTTCAAAGAGACAAATTCAAAATCCCTAAGGTTGTTTGTTAAACATTTAAACGAAGAAATTTTTCATTAACACCCAATTCAAAAGTAAAATATCTTCTATTTTGTCGGAAAACCTGACTTATTCGATTTTTAATCAACATAGAAATTCAAAAGGCTTTATTTTGTTCTGTGATGATTATGAATCAAATACCGACTTATTTTTCTGCACCACAAAAGGCACAAAAGATACACAAAATGCTTTTGTATTCTTTTGGGATATTCCTTTTGTCCATTTCTAATTTAGCAGCACAAGCTCAGTGTGGCGCGCACCAAGCCCTTCTTCAAAATTTATCTGAAAAAGAAATTCAAGATTTTCATCAAAAAAATAATGAGCAACTCGATGAGTGGCTCCAAAACAGTTCAAATTTTATTAAAAATAGATCTGTTGTCACTTTGCCTGTCGTGGTTCATGTAGTTTATCATGAAGATGAAGAAAACATCTCCGACGAACAGATTTTTTCGCAAATTGATATTTTAAATAAAGATTTTAGAGCACTGAATTGTCAAGTTCCTAAAGTGGAAGAACCTTTCAAAGAATTGATTGCAGATATAGAGTTTGAGTTTTGTTTGGCAACTATTGATCCTGATGGCAATCCCACAAATGGTATCACTCGCACTTGGAGTAGAATTCCGTTTTTTGATTGTAATAGTGATTTTTTATATAAAAAAGCGAATGGAGGAGCAGATGCTTGGGACACCAAACGATACATCAATATTTGGGTCGCTAAATTAGGGCCCGTGGTGGGTGGTTCTACATTAGGATGTGGCACATTTCCCAATTCGACAGATTCTACAAAACAGGGAATAACTGTAAATTACTGGGCATTTGGGAGTGAAGGACCAGTAATTTACCCCAATCATTTGGGCAGAACTGCTACGCATGAAATGGGACATTTTTTCAATTTGAGACATGTATTTGCCAATGGAGCACCTGCCGATCCTTGCGAAGATGATCATGATAACATACCCGACACACCAGCACAAGATCGCAGCTATTCTCAACAATGTCCGAATGGAAAAAAGTTTTCATGTGGCACTCAGGACATGTATATGAATTTCATGAATTATACGGCAGATGCCTGTATGGCTATGTTTACCAAAGGTCAGAAAGAAAGAGCATGGGCAACACTTAATGTCTTTAGACCTGAATTGTTGCAATCGAATGCCTGTTCTGCTCAATCAACAACAGAGCAATTTGAATTTGAACTTGGCCCCAATCCTGCTCTTGATTTTTTCACAATTAAAATCAAATCTTCCTCCCATCGCGCTGGACAGCTAAAAGTTTTTGACCCTTCCGGGAAAATGGTTATTTACGAACCCTATCAACCCATCAATGTTCCTATCTCTCTCACTTCCATACAAAGTGGGCTCTATTTCGTAGAATTTTCTTGCGGTGAGCTGCGTTCTTTAACTAAACTTGTGAAGATTTAGAAATCGCAGTACTTTCACACCTGAAATCCTTCTCATAGTAAAATGACTAATTTTTGATTCCATTTTACTCACTATAGAACAAACCATTTAAGACATGAAAAAGATAGCTTTCTTGGGGTTAGTTTATTTAGCCCTATTGGCCTCGACTTGTAATAAAACAACCACACCTAATTCAGGTGGAGATGGAAAAATCCCTGAAGAACCCACTCCAATGCCTAAAATTGATATTTCATTAATTGACGGGCCAGCGGAGTTTGAATATTGGCAACATAGCCCATTGCATCCAAAAAATAACCAAGCCGTAAAATTTTCTGCGAAAGCAAGAGATAATAGTGGCATCAAAACCATTGAATTATTGGTTTTGGAATTTAGATTATTTAAAAATGAATCAGGTATTCCTGCCAAAAAACGCCGGGACGGTGGCAAATGGGACATTGTAAAAACCTGGACTTTTAGTGGTCAAAGTGAAGCGGAAGTAACCTATGTTTTACCGAATGGATTCCCTGCCAGTTCTAATGTGGAGTACATTTTTAGAGTCACCAATAATCAAGGTAAACGAACAGATAGATTGGCGTTGTTTGATGCGGGCACATCGCCTTGGTCTAAAGATAAAATCTTGCTCTACTCTACCACCAGACAGCCAATGCAAAAGGTGATCAACCTTTGCTTCTTCCCTGACGTTGACTTTGGAAAAGATTGGAATCTATTCAGAACAGACGTCGAAAATTTGATTTATAACGGATATCATAAAAACATCAAATTTGGCGAACGAAAAGATAAGTGGGTGTTTTATTATACGCAGCATGAGATGGATGGAAAAACGGCTGCTGCCGATGTTTGGAACACGGCGCTTTACCCAGATTTCGTAACTTCAAATCGCATTGAAGGAATCGATGCTTTTGGTCTTTTGCATCGCAAGCCTTATAAAGATCACGCATTGATCAAAGAGAATATCAATTTCGTAGCGAATACACTCTTCACTTCAGAAAGTTATAATTTAGGAACTGCGGTGCATGAAACCAGCCATGCAGTTTTGAAATTGAGTGATGAATACGATCAATGTGCCTGTTTTGCAACGGGTGACTGGTCCAATGTTTTCAGAACACAATCTGATTGTCAAAATTTTGCATCAGAGCATGGGATTCCTCCAAGTCAATGTCGCCAAGTTACCTCTGTACAAGGTGAGCGATGGTTCACCCCAGAAGTGAATACTTTTTTCAATACACCCGAGGAGTGTATCGCCTTCAACTTAGATAGCGGGTTACCAAAAGATAGTTGTGCTACTTTTATTGATTTTGATGGCTCGAAAACTTACTGGGCATACATGGGCACTTGTATTATGCACGATGATGGCGACAGGCAAGTGCGACAATTCCAATCTACTTGTAGTGTTTTGGTAGATGAATACTACAAACGATTAGATGAAGGTGTTCTCGTTTCTACACCCTTTTCAAACAATACAATTCTTTCTGAAAATGTGGACAATATTTTTGGTTATGAAAAAGTAATTGCCATGAGCCTGACCTATGATCGAGATATTAGCAACGTAGAGGTGGCAAAAGTCAAATATGGAATTCCAACAAAAAATGTGATCGGAAGTAACGACCTTGAAGTACAAATGATGGATCAGAATGATGAGAAAATGATGAGTGTCAAAATAGACAATCCTTCCAAAGTATTGACAGAAGGTGGAAAAGAAAGTGAAATGATTCGCCAAAATACTGCTTCTAAAGCTTACTTCAACATTCCTTATAGTGATGCTTACGTACAAGCAATTGCCAAAGATATTGAAGCAGTAAAAACTCGACCAAGATCGGTCACAGTTCCGGGTCAAGATCCTTTCATTTCAAAATTTGACTTAAAATCACAAATTAAAAAAGCAAAAGCTGCTTTTAGAGAATAAAAACTATTAAATTAAACTTTTTAAACAATATAAATGAAACAAATAAAAGTAATCCTAATGCTACTAATGAGTAGCATGCTTTTCACAGGCTGTTTTGAAATGATTGAAGAAATCAATCACAACACAAAGTCAGGTTCTGGTACTTACAAATTTGTTACGGACATGAGCGGCATGAAGATGATGATCGAAATGGCTGCAGCAATGGACACCACTGGACAAATGAACATGGACACCTTAGACATGGTCTCAAAAGAATTTGTCAATAAAGTAGATGGTTTGAGTGGAATTTCTAACATCAAAGAAATCAACGACAAAGAGAACTTAAAATTTGGTGTAGAATTCAACTATAAAAGTTTGGCAGCACTTAATGTAGCTGCTGGACAGCTTTTCGAAAATGGAGAAATAAGTTCTGGCGGTGGCGAAGTTTTCTTTAAGGGAAAGAAAAAACGCTTTGAGCGATTAGATGCTAAAGGGTTTGGTGCTTTGATGGACCAAATGATGGGCGGCATGGGCGGCGGAGAGGACGCTGAAGGTATGGAAATGGCCAAAATGTTCCTCAAAGATGTCAGTTACACCATGATTTATACTTTTGATAAAAAGGTAAAAAAGATGTCTAACTCTCAAGCTACCCTTTCTGCTGATAAGAAAACGGTTACGCACAAATACTTTATGTTTGATGAAGATCGCGGCGGTGCCAACGGTACTGTTGAGAATATTATTAAACTGAAAGGCGGCTGGTTTTGGTAGAAAAAAAATTCACTCATTCCAATGATAGCATACTTAAAAGGAGAAATCACATTCAAAACACCTGACCAAATCATTTTGGATGTCAACGGTGTGGGGTATTTGCTCAAGATTAGCCTCTTCACTTATGCTAAAATTGAAAAGGAAGAACGTACTAAATTGTACACCCACTATCACGTCAACACGCAAGACATGAAGCCTTCCATGTTTGGTTTTGCAACCGAAATGGAGCGCAACACTTTCCACCAACTCATCGACGTAAAAGGTATCAGTGTCAACTCTGCACGAGTGAT
>CALDSS010000115.1 GCA_937924495.1 uncultured Saprospiraceae bacterium | reverse complement strand
TTCGAACAAATTGGACACTCCTCTGGCTGATGCCCGCGAGCAGGGCAGTACTTTCTACCAAAGTAAATAATCTGCAAATGCAGGTCATTCCATTTCTCTTTTGGGAAAAGGCGCTTTAGATCTTTTTCGGTTTTGACTACGTTTTTGCCGGTGCTCAGTCCCCATCGCCAAGCGAGGCGATGAATGTGCGTATCAACAGGAAATGCAGGGACGCCAAATGCTTGAGCCATTACAACAGATGCCGTTTTATGTCCCACGCCGGGCAAGGCTTCTAATGCTTCAAAATTTTGAGGGACTTTACCATCATGTTTGTCAATAATGATTTTTGACAAATCAGAAATGGCTTTTGATTTTCGAGGCGATAAACCACAGGGGCGAATGATGGCTTTGATAGCCTCCACCGGCACTTTTGCCATGGTATAGGGATTGTCCGCTTTTTCAAATAAAAAAGGCGTGACTTGGTTGACTCTTTTGTCGGTACACTGAGCAGAAAGCAGCACCGCCACCAACAAAGTGTAAGGATCTTGATGGTCGAGTGGAATTGGAATTTCAGGAAATTCATGCTCTAAAATATCAATGATTTTTTCGACTTTTTCTTGCTTCGTTATCTTTCCCATTGAGTGTGTTTGAAATTCGGATTTAGAGGCGAAAATTGAAGATTTTTGGTTCTAATGAAGCTAAATATTTTGGGCATAGCCAAACTACGTCTAAAATATTTATCAAAATCAGGTTCAAAAAGGTTCGATTTGCAGCTTAAAGCTGAAATTTAAACACACTCTAAAATGGGCAAATTTAGAGTAAAATTTTCTAATTGAATAGATGCGATGAATTGTTTACTTTTGCGCGTTTTTGTGTAAAAAACAAAGGTGATTTCAAAACAAATTGAAATAATCTCGTTTTACAAAGTACTGAAAATCAGCAATTTAATAAAAGATATACCTGTCCTATCATGCAAGCATTCAAGTCGTTTTTAGGAAACTCTCCAACTTGGTACAAATATGCCATCATTGCATTTTTGATTTTAAATCCAATTTTATTGTTCACTGCTGGGCCAACAGTTACAGGTTGGGTGGTCATCGGTGAATTTATTTTGACCCTTGCGATGGCATTGAAATGTTATCCTTTGCAAGCAGGTGGTTTGATTGCTTTGGAGGTGGTTTTTCTTGGGTTGACTTCGCCGCATACCGTTTATCATGAGATAGAAGCCAACTTAGAGGTGATACTTCTTTTGGTCTTCATGGTGGCCGGTATCTATTTTATGAAGCCGCTGTTAATGTTCATTTTTGGACGACTATTTATAAAAGTAAAATCCAAAATCGTTCTATCCTTATTGTTTAGTTTCATTGCGGCGTTTTTGAGTGCATTCCTTGATGCTTTGACGGTTACAGCAGTTCTGATTAGTGTTTTCGTAGGATTTTATCAGGTCTATCATAAAGTCCATTCGAGCCAAAATGCCGATTATGACGATAGTGGGGTAGCGGATAGCAAAGAATTGGGAGGTGATACATTGGAGCAGTTCAGGAGTTTTCTGAGAAATTTGGTGATGCATGGAGCAGTCGGTACCGCACTTGGAGGTGTTTGTACCATTGTCGGTGAGCCTCAAAACTTACTGATTGGTGAACGATTGGGCTGGGAGTTTATGGAATTCTTTTACCAAATGGCTCCGATTACGATGCCCGTTTTGGCTTGCGGGTTACTCACGGTAGTTGCATTGGAGTTGACGGGTTGGTTTAGTTATGGTGCTCAGTTGCCAGATCAAGTAAGAAATATTATCACTGGTTTTGTGGAGCAAGAAGATGCCAATAGAACCGATGCGCAAAAATACGCATTGGTAGTTCAGGCAATTGCTGCGGTGTTTTTGATTGTGGCATTGGCATTTCACTTAGCTCCGGTAGGTTTGATTGGTTTGGCGATTATCGTTTTACAAACGGCCTTTACAGGAATTGTTGATGAACATAAAATTGGGCATGCTTTTGAAGAAGCTTTACCGTTTACGGCATTGTTAGCGGTTTTCTTTGTGATAGTTGCGATGATTCATGATTTGCATTTATTCTCTCCAATTATTGCGGCAGTGCTTGAGATGGATCAATCGGTACAACCAGCCATGTTTTATGTGGCAAATGGCGTGTTGTCTGCGATAAGTGATAATGTATTTGTGGCAACTGTTTATATTAATGAGGTAAAAGCGGCATTCGATGCAGGTAGTATTACAAGAGAGCAGTTTGAAACTTTGGCCATTGCCATTAACACTGGAACCAATCTACCGAGTGTCGCTACGCCAAACGGACAGGCGGCATTTCTGTTTCTCTTGACTTCTGCTTTGGCACCCGCAATTAGACTTTCTTATGTGAAAATGATAATTATGGCTTTGCCTTATACGATTGTTTTAGGAGGCGTTGGTTTGATTTGCGTAATGATGTATTTATAAAATATGAGATTAGTTGTTATAATCCTTCTAACTGTAGCGCTTATATCTGGTTGTCGTAAATATTCGAAATCAAAGCTTTTGGGAAACTGGCAAGCTGTTTCTCTCACCGAAAATAATAAAGCTGTTGAAATGAGTTTTGACGGGGTCAGTATGCATTTTAATAGCGATGGAGGTTATTTATATAATGGTACTTTAACTCATAAAGAAGCGGGTTTCTTTGATTTGAGTGGAAACCTTTTGCTCACCCTCGATACGCTCAACCAAGGTTCTTCGGAGAAGGCAGTGGAACTTATCGAACTGAATGCTGATACACTAAAAATAAAGATGAAAGAAGGAGTAAATGAACGTATTTTAGCGTTCAAGCGCATTTTTAGAGGCGATTAGATTCAAAAAATACCCATTTTTCAAGGTTGGCGTGGAATAGTTGTTGTAGTAAAACTCTTACTACTTGTAAGAATTAACTATTTTTTACTACCACTTACAACCCTTGCAAAATGAACACCTACTGGCCATTTTCTAAAAACTCCGCTATCCCAAATATTGAGGAACCGGGTTCCAAGATATTGGAGAATGGTAAATATAGAATGGCTTTTTGGATTTGTTTTTTAGCGATTATCTCGGTATGTCTTTACCTTCCTGTTTTTTTTTCAATTTCAAACTTTGTAGGAACTTTAGGAATTTGCTCCATCATTATTTTGATTGGAAGTATTTTTAGATTGACTACTACTAAAAAAGTAGAACCAGTCTTAAAAGTGACCTTTTCCATATTGATCTTCTTTATCGTTTTTTCTTTGGTATTTCAGGCTCCAGCTAATCCTTCAGGGTATTTGCTTTGGTCGGTTTTGATAATTTCCTCTTCTTGTTTTTTGCTAAGTCCAAATTGGGCAATTGGATATTTCGTAGTTTCATTTATTGGGTTGATTATTATTTCAATTTTTCAATACAAGGAATTTAATCTTGGTGAATATCTAACTGGAAATGAGTTTTTGGATATCTCTCCTATTGGGCTTTACTCTCCATTAAAATTGGGGACTCCTTTATTGGCTATTTTACTGGTGCTTATCGATTTTGTAAGAATTAATAGGCAAACTGACGGAGAGTTAACTCAAAATTTGAATGAAAAAGAGGGATTACTCCTCCAAATTTCCGAAAAGGAAAAAACGCTTTCTTATATCTTGGATTCTACTGCTGATGCCATATATGAGCTGGATGCTCAAGGGCAGGTCGTTTATGGCAATTTAGAATTTGAAAAACTTACAGGATACTCCTTAGCGGAATTGAAAGGAAGAGATGTGCATTTTATTATTCCTAAAGGATTTCTACGATCTCGATTAAAAAATATCACCTTACAAATCAGAAATAAAGAACGGGTTAGTTATGACGAATTCCCTGTAAAAAATAAGAGTGGAGAACTGATTTGGATAGGGCAGAATACTACCATGGTTTTCGATGATAGGGGGAATTTTAATCGAGCAATTTGTACTTCAAGAAATATTACCAAACAAAAGGCAATTGAAAACAACCTTATTTTAACGAAGGAAAAAGCAGTAGAAGCATCCAAAGCAAAGGCTTACTTTCTTTCTTCAATGAGCCATGAAATCAGAACTCCAATGAATGCGATCATAGGGATTATAGACCTGATGGAAGCAGACGAAACAAGCGAGGAACAAATTAAATCTCTAAAATTTTCTGCAAATAATTTATTAGGATTGGTCAACAATATTCTTGATTATGGAAAACTGGAAAACAATAAAATTGAATTGAAAAAACACGATTTTTCAATACGAGAAATGGCCAATTTAGTAAGATTGGGATTGAAAAATTTGGCTGATAAAAAAGGAGTTTCACTAAAATTTGAAATAGAGGATCGTATTCCAGAAACCATTTATGGAGATCCGCTAAGATTGTCACAGTTGCTGAATAATATTGTCCACAATGCAATCAAGTTTTCAGATAACGGAGAAGTCATTGTCGATGTGATCCGACAGAATGAGAATGAGGAAAAGATTGATATTTACTTCGCGGTCACTGATAGTGGAATTGGAATTCCGAAAGATAAAAAAGAGATTATTTTAAATGGATTTGGACAGGCTGAGGACTCGACTATTCGTGAAGGGGCGGGTTTGGGCCTTGCAATTAGTAGTAAGTTGATAAAACTGCATAAAAGTGCTATTCATATTGAAAGTGAGGAGGGATTAGGCTCGAAGTTTTTCTTCACTATTTCTTTTGAAAAAAGACCAGGCTCTGCCAGAAGTTCAATCAAAGGCTCTGCTAAAAATCAGTCTTTGACAAGACCTACGGATCATCAACCTTTGAAGGGCAAGCATATTCTTTTAGTTGAAGACAACTTAATCAATCAAAAGATCACAAAGAAAATGCTTGAAAAATGGGAGGCAAAGGTGGCAATAGCGGGGAATGGAAAGATTGCAGTTGAGCAAGTACTAACCCATGACTTTGATTTGATATTGATGGATCTACAAATGCCAGTCATGAATGGAATTGACGCCACCCGTCATATTAGAGGATTGGAATCTAAAAAAGCCAAAGTTCCAATGATTGCCCTGACCGCTTCTGCTGTTATGGAAATTAAAGAAGAAGCACTGGCTGCTGGGTTGGATTGTTTTATTTCTAAGCCTTTTAGACCAGACTTCCTTTTTGAAAAACTTTGCGAGTTTATGACCTCAAAGGAGAGCAAGGCGAGCACTAAATTATAATGATTTTACCTAAGTGAATAAGTACTGATTACGATTTTGTTTAAATATTTTAGTTTTGCCATGTCACATTTTTTATTATTATTGAATAATTGACAAGTTTTTCAGACCTAATTTTGTAGAATAAAATAACACTCACACCCCTCATCTTACCCTCCGCAGCAAATTAGATAGCTTAATAGTAAGATGAACTCAGCACATAACCATTCCAACACCAATCTTGGGATTCAACATCCAAGAAAAAATAAATTAGCTTCTTTTCTTAAAGTCGCTTATGCCCTTTCACTATTGTTAGGGTCATCCTTGATCCTCTTTCAGCCTGTTTTTTGGTATATTTCCTCTGCGCTTGGCGTTGGTTCACTTATCACCGCAGCTTTTTGCGGCATTACTTTCTTAATGGCTGCTCAGTACAACCATTCAAAGTCATTTGAAAAACGACAAGGTGGTGTAATTATGGAGTTGCAAAAGCGACTGACCCATTACAAAGAATTAATGGCCAATACCAATCAATTAGTATCAGAATTTAACAATAGCGGTCATCTGATTTTTGCTAATAAGTCTTTTTGTGATTTATTAGGGATTGAAAATTATACTGAAAATGAAATTCACTTCAATGATTTAGTGCCTTCATGGTATATTAGTTCTCAGCAAGAATTTTTTAAAGCACAAAGAAAGCAAGGAAAGAAAGAGACCCTTTCTGAAGTACCATTTATTTCCAAGGATGGGGAGGTGAAATGGATTGAACAAAGAAATTTAATGCTCTTTGATCAGGATGGAAACGTCATAAAAACGACTTGCATCGGAAGAAATATTACAAAGCAAAAAAATACTGAAAAGACTTTAATCGAGGCTAAAGAAACTGCTATTAAATCATCGTTGGTTAAGGCTCAATTTCTTTCATCTATGAGCCATGAGATTCGGACTCCTATGAATGCGGTGATTGGGTTGATTTATTTGATGATGCAGGAGAACCCTCGCCCTGATCAAAAGGATCATTTAGAGACACTCAAATTTTCTGCTGAAAACCTTCTGGAGTTAATCAATGATATTCTTGATTTTAGCAAAATTGAGGCGGGTAAAATCGAAATCAATAAAACGGATTTAAGCCTAGAGGAGATAATTAGATTTATTCATCATGGTTTTAATTCGAGAGCAATAGAAAAGGGAATTGGTTTATCTCTAAATTATGATGAATCCTTGCCTGCGAAATTAATTGGAGATTCGCTTCGTCTATCTCAAATAATGAACAATTTGGTTAGCAATGCAATAAAATTCACCGATGAAGGTGGTGTAAATATTTCTATTCAAAAACAAAGGGAGACAAGCAGAGAAGTTGAGATTTTCTTTTCAGTTGAAGATACTGGAATCGGAATCCCTTCTGATAAATTAAGTTCTATTTTTGAAGATTTTACACAAGTAACTGAATCTGATTTGAGACAAGGAACTGGACTGGGGCTTTCCATTACCAAAGAATTATTGCGCTTGCAGGGTAGTGAAATTAAGGTGGATAGTGTTTATGGAAAAGGCTCAATTTTCTATTTCACCCTTACTTTTGAAAAATCAGTAAAAAGTCAGGCAAAGCTCAAAAAGGTAGATTTATCGACTATTAGCAACCCTAAATCCAAGTCAGGAGCTTTGAGTGGAGTTAGAGTACTTTTGGTCGAAGACAATAAAATAAATCAAAAGGTAACTAAGAAGTTTTTGACCAAATGGGGCGTAGAAACCGTGATTGCGGATAACGGAAAGATAGCAGTTGATTTGGTTCAAATGACAGATTTTGACCTGCTTTTAATGGATATGCAAATGCCGATAATGGACGGTATTGAGGCGACAAAAGCAATAAGAGGTCTTGGCGGTAAGTATGAAAATATTCCAATTATTGCTTTAACGGCTTCTGCTGTTTTGGGAATGAAAAAGAATGCCATCAATTCAGGGTTAGATGATTTTGTGACGAAACCTTTTACGCCGGATGTGTTGTTTAAAAAGATTTCAACTTACAGTAATAAAAGCAAATCACCCCAACTCCTTGCGCAAAACAGCTAAGGGAGATTCTCGCAATACTTCACGGCTATTCAATAATCCAATCAGTATAGTGATGCCCATGATGGAAAGGAAAATCAGAATAATGGGCCACCATTGAATATCAAAATCTAATTTTAATTCTTGGGTAGCAATCATATAACTTGCGCCAAGGGCAAGTAAAATTCCAGTTGCTGCAGATAGTGCTCCCAACATGGCATACTCCGTTGCATTGATTTTCAAAAGTTGACTTTCGCTGGCTCCGATGGTTCTTAAAAGAACACTTTCTTTAATTCTTTGAAATTTACTCAGCAGCAAAGAGCTTATCAAAACTATTAGTCCAGTCAAAATACTGAACAATGCCATGAATCGAATGACATAAGTTATTTTATTTAAGATGTCTTGGAACGTCACTAAGATGGAAGCCAGATCCACAACCGAAATGTTAGGAAAAGTTTTTACAACTTCTCGACGGTAGCTGGCGAGTGCTTCTTTATTGGGCGATTTCGTCACCAAAACATGAAACTGCGGCGCCTCTTCTAAAACCCCATTCGGAAAAAGAATAAAGAAAATCGGCCGCATACTTTGTAGAAATTCAATTCTTCTGATACTACCGACGTAGGTTTTTACCATGGCTCCCTGCACATTCCAAATCAATTCATCTCCAATTTCTACATCCAATCCGCCAGCATATCTTTGATCAAGCGAAATAAAAATAGAATCTCCTGGTTCTACATTTCCAGTAAATTCCCCTTCAAGTAGTGTCTCTGATGGTTGAATGGTATCTCGATAAGTAACCCGTGCTTCTCGATTCATGGCCCAACGTTCTGCAGTAGCAGTGGTATCTGCCATCCATTCAGCTTTTGTTCTTCCTTTCCACTCGGCCAATTTCATGGTGACGATTGGCACTTGTTCTATCAAAGGCATTTCGTTCTTTGTCGTAATATCGGCCAGTCCATTTTTCTGATTCGATTCGATTCCAAAAAGGATGAGATTGGGTTGTTTGCCAGCATCCATTTGTGAGACGTTGTTTAATAATAAACCTTGAACAATGAAAAGAGTCGTTAAAATAGAAGTTCCCAATCCAATAGATACAATCAACGTACGGGTCTGATTATCAGGGCGATAGAGGTTGGCTAATCCTTGACGGAAAACAAAACTCCACCCGCGAGGAAAGAATTTTTTGACTGCCCACATGACCAATGAGGCGACCAAATACAATACACCAAAAGCAATCAATAATCCGATTGTAAATGCGAATGCTAACCTTAAACTTTCGTTCAAACTCCATAAAAAACCGAAAAAGGCCAAGAAAATGGCGACATAAATCAACCACTTCAAAGGGTCTCGTGGTTTTACGTCTTCATCAAACGAAGCTCTCAAAACACGTAAAGGGCTGACCAATCTGACAGACAGTAATGGCACCAACGCAAATAGAATTGTGATGAGTGTTCCAATTCCAATGCCTTGGAAAATGGCTTTCCATGAAATGACTAAATCGATTTGGTAGGGTAGCACATCCTTCAAAATAAAGGGAAGCGCCATTTGGATTGCTGTTCCCAGAGCTGCTCCAATCAGAACTGCGAGTGTTCCTAAAACAGAAATTTGCAAAAAGAAAATCATCAATGCCTCCTGTCCTTTCATGCCCAAACAACGGAAGACAGCAATCGAAGGAATTTTATTTTTCACATAAATGTAAACGCTACTTGCCACGCCAATACATCCCAATATCAAAGCCACCAGCGCAACCAAATTCAAAAATGTATTAAGGTAAGAAAAGGCATTTCCAAGGTTTTCTTTTTGTTCATCGAGTGTGGTTACTCGTGCTTTTTCTTGACGAAAGACTTTCTCATTTTTTTCTTGCCAATCCAAAATAGAATAGCCTGCTGGCAATTTTCGGTAATAACCATAATCTACAAAACTACCCAAAGTGATGAGCCCTGTTTTATTCAAATTATCATTGCCAATGTAAATAGTCGGTGCAAAATTGGCACCTTGCGAGAGGGCACCCAAAGAATTCATCAGTCGTCCAGATATCTCAAACATCACTTTTCCCAACTTGATAGAGTCACCAACTTGCAAGCCATATTCGAGCATCATGCCATCATCAACCAACGCATATTTCCCACTCTGATAATTTTGAAAGGCTTCCGCCGGAACGGTTTTTATTTCTCCATAAAATGGAAAATTTCCTTTGATGGCTTTGATTCTTACGTATTGTGTTTCATCTACACTTGGCAGGTATGACATAGAAAACAACTCACGTTCGGTTGCTCGCTCACCAGGCACTTCATCATATAATTTTGCCAATTTTTCATTCAACGGATTTCTACTGGCAACTTGGACATCGGCACCCAAAAGTGATTTTGACTGATTGTCAACATCTCTGATTAAGTTGTAATTAAATCCATTGATAGCCACCAGCGCCGAAATTCCCAAAATGATGGAAGACATGAAAAGGAATAATTTTCCTCTGTTTTTGCGGCTATCGCGATAAGCTGTTCTGAGTAGAAAGTTGAAATTTGACATTGACTGCAATTATAGACTTTCTTAAACAGAGCTGGAGCGTTTTAGTTTTTCTTTAATTTTAATTTTCGATGAATGTTTTCAATTGCACTACAAAAGGCAAAAAGCTCATAGAGGTTCATTTTTACCTATTGTAGTACAATGTGATAATTGAAAAATTAGGTTAGTGTATTTACCCATCTGCCTAATTCCTTCATGGCTCCTGCAATGTTGGGACAATGTTCATCTATAGAAAGTTCATCTAAATTTTCATTCTCAGCAATGACTTGGAGTAGTTGACTTCCGTCAAAATCTACATAAGCGAGTCGGGCAGTAAATTCAGTTTCTGGGCGACCAAATGGCGAACCTGGAAGAACCGCAACACCTGTATTTTCGAGCAATTCTTTGCAAAGTTCTGCACTCGTATTGATTCCTTTTTTATTGAGTTGCGTTCGATAATGTTCAAAGTTTGGAAACAAATAAAATCCACCTTCTGGTTTAGGGCAATGGATATTCATTTCGGCAAGAGATTGGTGCATGTAATTTCCAATCCACTTCAATACCTTTCTGGAATTTGAGATATAATCGGTAATCTCCTGACTTGGCGAAAAAGCAGTGACGGCAGCATACTGAATCGGCGCCGAAACGGTACTGAATGTTTCACTACCAATAACCCGAATTCCTTTTTTCAACCCGTCCAATTCTTTTGGAAAAATGAACGTACCTAATCGCCAACCCCCTGCACCTGCCCATTTGCTCAGGCCGGCGCTCACGATGGTTCCTTCTGGGTAAAATTTACTTAAAGTGACATGTTTTCCTTCGTGATGCACTTCACCATAGATTTCATCTGCAATTACAATCACATTGTTTGTGCGTAGCACATTCACCAATGATTGAAGCATTTCTTCGGTATAAGTAGTTCCAGATGGATTGTTTGGATAATTTAGAATTAAAATTTTGTATTCCGTTTCTGATTTATTGCAAGCAGCTTGCAACGATTCAGCAGTAATCCGCCATCCATTTGTTTCTTTCGTGTCAATCCAATGTATTTTTTTATTCACCAAATTGGCCTGCGGTTCATAAGAAACCCAACTTGGTGATGGTAGGAGCAAATCGGCATTCAAAGCCATTTGTGTTTGATAAATCAACTCTTTAGAGCCGGGGCCAATCATTACTTGCTCTGCATCTGCTGAGATTCCTAATGTTCTTTGAGCATGTTCAGCAACTGCCGTTCGCAGTGCGGGAAGCCCATAACCTGGCAGATAATCTTTATGATGTGCGTTTTTGCGCAAAGCATCTACAATGACTTCAGGTACAGGAAAAGGCGATTGGCCAAAACCAAAACGGTAAACCTTTTTTCCTTCTGAAATGAGTTGAGCCGAACGCTCATTAATGGCTAAAGTAGCTGAGGGTTTTGAAGCTTTCAATTGCTTCAAAAGTGGGATTTGTGTAGTTTTAATCACTGGATAATTTTTGTAATGATGACCAAAATTAGGAAAAAATAATTTGTTGGCGGGTTGAAATTTTTTTGACTCTATTTATGTTAAATTTTTTGATAAAGTGTAGCCATTTATAAAAATCTCGTCAAAGGAAAACATGAATCGCAGAACTGATATTAAAAAGTTGGAAGAACACCCGCTTTACCCAAGTTGTGAATGGGAAGGGTTTTACACCTATGAAGGTTTTGCTGGAAAAGATAAAATGGATTTTTATTTAGAATTCATGGATGGAAAAATCACAGGTTTTGGAGAAGATGCCGTTGGTCGATTTGTCTGGAAAGGCCTGTACGATAAATACCAAGGAACCTGTTCGATGGTTAAACATTATACAGGGAAACATCAGGTTTTTTACTCAGGCTATGTTGATGAAAATGGCATTTGGGGCAAATGGTTTATTGCTCCTTTTTCTACTGGCGGATTTCATATTTGGCCGAGAAAGGAAGGAAAGGAGTGTAATGCTGAAGAAATTTCTGAGGAGGAGATTGATGTGCTGGAGGAGAAGATTTTGGAGATAGAGGTAGAGCAACTTGAAACTATAAACGATTAGTAGTTCACGGAAGTTGAGGATAGAGAATATTTGAGGCAAAAAGGAATTCAAATAATTTATCATCAAATTTCGCGGTCTTTAAGTTAATAATTGATTAAAACGCATCATATTATAAAATTTAACCATTAGTGGTCAGGTTTTTGAAACCTG
>CALDSS010000114.1 GCA_937924495.1 uncultured Saprospiraceae bacterium | reverse complement strand
GATTCAACAGGAGAAACCCTCATCGGTGCAACCATATTAGAAAAAGGCACTTCAAATGGAACAATTACGGATTTGGATGGAAATTTCGAACTTGAAGTTTCCAATAAAGACGCTGTTCTTGAACTTTCCTACACAGGTTTTGCGAGTCGAGAACTGACCTTAGAAAATGGAACAACTTTCCAAATCCAAATGGAATTGGATGCTGAAAGTCTAGAAGAAGTTGTCGTTATTGGCTATGGAACTCAAAAGAAAAAAGAGGTAACAGGCGCAATTAGTAAAGTAACTGCTGCTGAACTAGAAGACATGCCGGTTACTCGAATTGAAAATTCACTCTTAGGAAGAACTTCTGGGGTACGCGTCACCACTGGTTCTGGACAACCAGGCGATGGTGCCTCGGTACGAATTAGAGGAACAACTACTATCGGAAACAGTGATCCACTATATGTGGTAGATGGCGTAGTAATTGGCGGAGGAATAGAATTTTTGAATCAAGGAGATATCGAATCCATAGAAGTTTTGAAAGATGCAGCTTCGGCTGCTATCTATGGCGCACGTGCTGCCAACGGCGTAATTTTAGTGACTACAAAATCTGGACTACCTGACAGAACAGAAGTTTCTTACAAAGCTTTTGCTGGCCAAGGCGGCCCTTGGAGAAAACTGGCCCTGCTTAATGGAACTGAATATGCAACCCTAATGAATGAGGCTTCTGTAGCCGCAGGAGGGTCAGTCTTGTTTGATGATCCCCAATCTTTTGGAGAGGGAACAGATTGGCAAGACCAAGTTTTTCGCAACGATGCGATGCAACAAAATCATGAATTGAGTATCTCATCTGGAGGAAAACGCTCTCAATACTATATCTCTTTTGGTTTTAATGATCAAGAAGGAATTGTCTCTCCAGACCAATCAAAATGGCAACGGTTTTCAACCAGAATAAATTCAACGCATAAAATAAATAAACATATTAAATTTGGGAATACTATCGGATATTCTCGAATAAATGCTCAAGGCATCGCCACCAATTCCGAATTTGGTTCAGCACTCAGTAGAGCAATCAACCTTGACCCATTAACACCAGTTTTAGAAACTCGTGATGAAGTTCTAAACTCCCCAGTATTTCAAAATTTCCCCGTTGTGCGAAATGAAGAGGGTATCCCCTATGCCATTTCAGAAAACGTTACCTCCGAAGTATTAAATCCAGTTGCAGCTTTTGAAATAGAGCAAGGTAACGGATGGAGTGATAAAATTGTTGGTAACATTTGGGGGGAAGTGACCTTCTTTAATGACTTTAAATTTAGATCATCTTTAGGAACAGATTTGGCTTTCTGGGGCAATGAAGGTTTCACGCCTGTTTATTACCTAAATGCAAGTAATAGAATTGACATTAATCGTTACAGTAGAGCTCAAAATCGAGGACTATTTTGGTTGTTACAAAATACCCTTTCTTATGACAAGGAGATCGGAAAACATAAAATTGGTGTCTTAGTAGGAAACACAGCAGAAAACAATAGTGGGGAAGGCATCGGTGGTAGCGCTAGTGATTTACCGGTAAATAGCATTGATAAAGCTTCCTTAGGATTTCCAACTTCGCCAGACAACCAAACTTATTTTGGCTTCGAATATAAAAGCACAACCGCATCTTATTTGAGTCGTATAAATTATGGTTATGATTCCAAATATTTACTATCAGTTGTCTTCAGAAGAGACGGGTCATCCCGTTTTGGAGCAAATAATAGGTTTGGAAATTTCCCAGGTGCCTCTTTAGGCTGGGTAGTTTCTGATGAAGATTTTCTTACTGGCAACTCAATTGTTAACTTTTTGAAATTAAGAGCCTCGTATGGAGTAAATGGGAATGACAGAATTGGTGATTTTCTTTTTGCATCAACCGTTGGTGGTGCAAGAAATTACACATTTGGATTGGATGATAGACTTGTAAATGGTGTTAGTCCTAACGCTATTGCAAATCCAGATTTAAGATGGGAGCAAACTCAACAAATCAATTTTGGATTTGATTCTAAAATATTCAGAAAATGGTCTTTCACTTTCGATGCCTACGAAAAGAAAACTAAGGACATGCTTTTAGGAATTGACGTTCCTGCTTTCGTAGGAAATAATGGCCCCACTGGCAATGTAGCAACTTTAGAAAATCGTGGATTAGAATTTGAATTAGGTTATAACAATACATTCAGCAATAAAATTCAAATTGAATTTTCTAGTAACTTATCTTACGCAGAAAATGAGATAACATTCCTTGGTACCAATAGAGACTTCCTAAATGGTTCGAGATTTGGACCTCCAGGTTTGGAAATTACACGTACTACAGTAGGTCAGCCTATTGGCCATTTTTATGGGTACGTTACTGATGGACTTTTCCAAAACCAAGCAGAAGTAGATGCCTACGTTAATGCAGACGGATCATCGATTCAACCTGATGCAAGTCCTGGTGACATCCGTTTTAAAGATGTGAATGGTAATGGAATTATCGATCCAGATGATCGTACCTCAATTGGCGATCCAACTCCAACCTGGACCTATGGTTTTAATTTTGCAGCAGCGTATAAAGGATTTGATATTCTTGTTTTTGGACAAGGTGTAGCAGGAAACCAAATTTTCAAAGCAACACGAAGATTTGATCTCCAAATGGCAAATCTAACAGCTGATGCCTTAGACCGATGGACTGGCGAAGGAACCTCAACAGATTATCCGAGGTTAGTAATGAATGATCCAAATGGCAACTTTAGTAGAAGTTCAGATTGGTATTTAGAACCTGGTGACTTTTTCAGAATAAAAACCTTGCAGCTGGGTTACACCATGCCCAAAACTATATCTGAAAAAGCAGGTTTTAGAAAAGTAAGAATGTACGTTTCTGGCAACAATCTTTGGACTGCCACTCAATACTCTGGCTTCGATCCAGAAATCATTGGAGTTGACAGAGGATTGTATCCTCAACCAAGGTTCTTTCTATTTGGTGTGAATGCTACCTTCTTCAATCGCGATAAATTTGAGAAGGAATAAAACCTATTTTTAAATTCAATTTAAGAAAAATGAAAAATTTTAAATTATATAAAATTCTTTTGATAGGCGTGCTTTTCATGGTTACTTCTTGTAGCGAGGAGTTTCTTGATCTAGACCCAAGAGGAACTGATTTAGAGAGCAATTTTTATCAAACAGAAGATGAAATGTTTCAAGCCTTAGTTGCTGCCTATGATCCATTATCATGGCAAGGAACAGATGGCTGGACCATGAAATTAGGATTGATGAATGCAGCGTCTGACGACACCTATGCTGGGGGTTCGGATGCCTCCGACCAACCCAACTGGGTGGCTATTGATAATTTCACCCTTGACCCATTTATTGGCCCTCAAAGTGGTTTTTGGCGTAAGGGGTTCGCGGGTATTTATCGTTGTAATTTATTTTTGCAAAAAATTGTTGAAAATGAATTTGACCCATCATTCGTTGCTCGTACCACAGCAGAGATCAAGTTTTTGAGAGCTTATTACTATTTTGATTTAGTGCGCCTTTTTGGGAATGTTCCACTATTTACCAGCCCAATTAGTCCTGACGATATTTCTACTACAACTCAAGCCAGCCCTGCCGAAGTTTATGCTCAAATTGAAGCGGACCTAAATGATGCTCGCAATACTTTTGAATTGCCCTCTACCCTTCCTCCAAATGAGTTTGGAAGAATAACAAAAGGTGCTGCAACAGCCTTACTCGG
>CALDSS010000113.1 GCA_937924495.1 uncultured Saprospiraceae bacterium | reverse complement strand
AAAAGTGTGGAAGATTCTCAAATGATTATCAGTGAAAATATCTGGAAACAGTATAAGGAAAATGACTACGGACGATGGGCCGTTATTTTGAAATCGACTGGAGAGTTCGCGGGGTGGTGTGGCTTAAAATATCGTCCTGAGCGCGAAGCGGTGGATATTGGTTATCGTTTTGATCAGAGATTTTGGGGGCAGGGAATAGCCAGCGAAGCAGCTACCAAATGTCTTGAGATTGGATTTGAACGCTATGGTTTAGAATTTATCATTGGTTGTGCTTTCGAGAAAAATAAAGCTTCTGTCAGAGTTTTAGAAAAAATTGGGATGACTTTTAAACGATATTTTATGCTCTATAATGCCAAATCTGTTTGGTACGAAAAGTGGCGTGAAGATTAATTAATTTTTCTCACCTTTGACCTCTTATTTATCTAATATTCGACATGAAAAAAATCGGCTTCTGGATTTTACCCGTATTCATTCTCTTCTTTTCAAATTGTAATAAAAAGACGCAAAATTTAATGCTTTCTGAAACTCAGAAGGTAGTCTTTTTAGATAGTTTGGCTGCTTCTTCTGCCATCTTGATTGATGAAAAGGATAACTTTCTACAAAAGATTAATTCCTTGGATATGTCTATTCAGATGGGGCGCAGTTTCTCTAAGAAAACCAAGCGTACGGAGATTTTGAATCATTATAAAGATTTTTTGAGGCGAGACGTTGAGGATTTTACAAAAGAGGAGATAGCGTTGGTGAAAAAGTGTTTGGACGAGGCGGTTCAACTTAGCAACAGAATTAACTCGACCATTGTACCTCCAGTGATGGAGATGATAAAAACAAAAGGCGGCCAGTATGGAGAGGGCGTTTATTACACACGAGAGAATCGAATCATCATACCGTATGATGCGCTAATTACAAAAGGGAGAAATAAGGGGGACGTGGAGGCGGCTTTGACAAAAACACTACTCCATGAGTTTTTTCATATCTATTCTCGGAATAATGCTGCTCAGCGCAAAAAATTATACGCCACTATTGGATTCAAAAATATTGCAATGATTCCCTTGGATATGAGTCCTGCCTTAAAAGAACGGGTTTTGATCAACCCCGATGGAGTGAATTTGGCACAGGTAATTGATTTGCAAACGGACTCTTCTAAAATTAGTGCAATCCCGGTTATTACTTCCACAGAGACTGAGTTTTTGGAAGAGAAGCCTGGTTTCTTTTCTTACTTGAAGTTTGATTTGTACCAAGTGGTGAGGGGGAATCGAAGTCTCAAAGTTTTGAGCAATGAGGATGGAACCAGCACATTGAATCTAAGAGAAATGAAGGATTTCTTTAGAAAAATAGGTGATAACACGGATTATATCATTCATCCAGATGAAATCTTAGCAGACAATTTTATGTTTTTGGCACTTTCTCAAAAAAACGAAAAAGCGATTAGTCATTTGTCAAAAGATGGAATGGTCTTACTGAGAGAAATTGAAAAGATATTGAGAGGTGATTACGTCGCACCCTAAGGAATGAGTGAATGTTGGAATGATAGAATAAGTGAATTCAATCCTTCCAAAATTCACTCATTCTATCATTCACTCATTCCAACATTTTAACAAAAATATGAGTCAGCGAAACAAGCTTCAAAAATTTGCAGAAAATCTTGCAGCACCGAATGTGTTTGAAAATTTTGATACTAAAAATCCTCAGTTGATTGGTCAGCATGGATTGGAGGTCGATATGAAAGGAAAATGGAATGAATTGTTTTTTAAAAATGACAATCCCATCACGCTCGAATTGGCCTGTGGGAGAGGGGAGTACTCTTTAGATTTAGCTCGTCGATATCCTAATCGAAATTTTATTGGGTTGGATGTGAAAGGGGCGAGAATCTGGCGTGGTTCTCAAGATGCAATCAATGATGGACTAACGAACGTCGCATTTCTGAGAACGCGGATTGAGATTATTTCTCACTTTTTTGCCAAAGGAGAACCAAAAGAAATTTGGATAACTTTTCCCGATCCATTTTTGAAAAAGAGTAAATCAAACCGTCGGTTGACTTCTTCTTGGTTTTTGAAACAATACAAAGAAATTTTGCCGAAAGGCGCCATTATTAATTTAAAAACGGATTCTCCAGAACTCTATGAATTTACACTCGAAGTGTTAGAGGATGAAACCGAGTATGAAATCATTTATGAAAATTTTGACATCTATAGTGCGCCTTTGATTATACCAGAGTTAGAAGCAAAAACTTGGTATGAAAAATTACATCTGGCTGATAAACGCTTAATCAAGTTTATTCAAATTAGGTATTTAGGGGATTAGGTTTCTTTTTAATATGATTTGAAAATAAACTGTTATTCCTAATAATTAGCTTTGTTTTGCACAAAATGCCAATAAAAATTCCACCACTTGGTTGAAGTTTAAAATAATAAACTTCTGTTAAGGAGGCATTCTGGCTTCTTTTTTGTCTTTTATAAAGAAGTTGTTTAAAAATAGGTTTCAAATAAAAAATTCGAATCTGAACTCCATTCCTAAACAACTTCAAAGAAATCACTCCCTCATTGAGAAAACTGTTAGTAAGCACAATTTCACCTTAACCAAAATTTTTCTTTCCCTCCCATTCAATCTGTTCTCACTACTTAGCTGCTAACATATTAGTTAATCGCCCTCCGCAAATGGTTTAACCATGAGACAATTACTGTTGCTTGTGGCGTTGCTAAGTGCCACTACCATTTTTGGACAGAACATGTCGAGCAAAAAGCTAGGCAAAATTTTAAAGAAACATGCTGTCGAACTCAAAGGCGATAAAGGAGGCTGGGAAGTCTTGTTAGATAAACGCCCGATTTTAGTCGCCGCTGATGATGAGGCCAATCGCCTTCGTATTTTTACGTTTGTAGTAGAATTGGCAGACGTCAATAGTGATGAGTTGGAAAAGTTGCTCCGTGCAAACTTTACCAAAGCAGTGGACGCCAAGTATGCAATTCGAAATGGTTTGGTGATGAGTATTTACTCTCATCCTTTAAAAGAATCAACAGAGTTGCAAATCGCTGATGCTTTACAGCAGGTGAATAATTTGGCTGAAAATTTTAGAACTTCCTACTCCAGTACGGAACTTCCATTTCAATTTGAGGCTTTTACGAAAGTTGATAAAGAACGTATCAATGTGAGGCCAAAGCGAAAAGGAGTTTATAAAAATTAGTTTTCAGATTTAGAGTTAGAAAATACACGATACACGGGGATTTTTATCTTCGTGTATCGTGTACCTCTTGCCGTGCTCCTCTTTATATGAATAATTAACTCAAGTTGCGCGATCTATTTGGGCCAAGGAGATCAAGGTTAAGTTGTTATGAGGTTTCATGTTTTTTTTAACAATTTAACCATGTATCCAGAAAACCATTCAAAAGCTACCTCAGTTAATTAGCCTTTTTATTCTCTCTCCAAAAGCGTTCCCCGCTCTATCTCTTCGGAGGCTTTTGCTGCGACAAGGTCTTCCTGATTTACCGACACTTTTGGTAGTTCAATAAAAAAGTCAGTTCCTTTTCCAATCACGGTTTTGAATTTTATCGTACCGCCTGCCAGTTCAATAATATCCTTGCACATCGCTAATCCAAGACCCATGCCCGAAGAACGGGTTGTAAAATGCGGTTGGAAAACTTGCTGCTGCATCTCCTCGCTGATTCCTTTTCCATTATCACTAATTTTGATGATGGCTTTGTTATCTTTTTCATAAAGCGAAATGCCAATTTTTCCACGCCTATCATCAGGAATTGCCTGTATTGCATTACTGACCACATTGTTCATAACCCTTCTCAATTGGTTCTTATCTGCAACAGTAGTCAGGTCTTCATCAGGCATGCTCATTGTAAAATCTACAGCCTGATTTTTTACATTCAAATCATAAACTGAATCAACTAACTCATTGATAACCATGGGTTTATTGATTGGTTTTGGCATTTTCGCAAAGTTAGAAAATGCAGTTGCAATTTTCACTAAACTCTCAATTTGCTCAGTCAAGGTTTTCGCTACTCTATCAAATCGTTCCATTGCATTTTCTGGGTCGGCCTTTACAGCATGTTGCAAATATTGAATACTCAACTTCATTGGTGTCAGCGGATTTTTTATCTCATGCGCGACTTGTTGCGCCATATCTCTCCAGGCACCTTCTCGCTCAGATTTTTTGATGATTTCGGTACTAGCGGCCACTTTGTCAAGCATCAGATTGTACTCCTTAATCAAATCACCTAACTCATCATTTGAGGTCCAGGTTAAATGTTGAGGGCTTCCCATCTTAAAGCGCCTAAACTGATCTCCAATGGCAGATATTGGTCGCGTAATACTATTGGCCACGAAGATGGCAATGGTGGCAGCAATCAATAGCAGTAAAACATACACATTGAGCAGCGTGCCCATGAATTCATAAACATCATCTTTGAGGTTGCGTTGCTTGGCGTAGTAGGGAAGACCAATATATCCGATGACACTTCCATTGGGGTGGTGTAATGGGACATAAGCAGCCTTGTAAGAAAGATCACCAATTCGTTCTGATTGAATGTTTTCATTATTGCCCTGCCGTACCAATGAATGAAAAGCAACTCCACCCATTTTGGGTGCAACGATTCCTTTATTAAAAATATCCATTTCCGTTGAGGTGATTAGTGCACCTTCTGGGTTGTAAACATTGATGTCAACTCGATGAATAGGAGAGACATCATTGACCAGTTTTTCTAAATCAACATTTTTGTTGCCAGTTTCAAGTTGCAACTGAATTTCGTGCTCTGCATCCATTAAAACAGAACCCAACTTTCGCATCAATCGGTTTTCGTGATATTCTTCGGAGGTTTGGCCGAAATACATCACCGTAACCCATCCAATCATAACAAAAGAACCAATAATGGTCATGATGACCGCAAGCTGAATTTTATTTTTCAAAGACGGCTTTCGCCAAACTGTGAGTTGTAAAACTTCAGGCAATAGACGTGATACTGTATTCAGAAATGCTAAGAATACAACCGTTAGCGCCAGCAATACGAAAAGATAGGAAAACAAAGATATTGGCTTCAATAAGTCTCTCATTGGACGACCAATGACTACCACCACATCCTCTTTTTCACTATAGACCAACTCAGAACGTCCATCTACCGAAATTTCAGGTATTTTATCTTTGGGGTCTAAAAGTTCTAGATATTTTAGAGGCGTTTCTTCATAAATTCCACTACTTGCTTCTACTAATGAATCGTTTTTATAGATAGCATAGTCATACAAGTCAAGGTCTTTCAAGCCCTTAAAATGCTGCGTTAATATCAATTCAGAGTAAACCCTTGAGGCTTTTCTTATCCGTTTATGTGCTTTGAGGTAAAGCGTTGCTTTTTCTTCTTGGTTTGGGGTAATATAATTTTCAGAAATGAGATAGGAATAACTCTCTTTGGATGACGTCCAATACTTTACATTGTTGGCCTCGGTGTTTTTTGCTTTCTGGTATTGCCTACCAATTTCGGTTTGAACGGGGTCTTCCGATTTTTCAACATCAAAATCAAAGGTATAGATATTGAAAAGGTATTTAAAATCCGAATAAATATTATTGATTTCCTTTGTCAGTCCTTCTTGTAGCGCTACTTCGGAGATTGTATCGTTGAAAAGGAGTTTTTCGATATTTGGATTGTTGTCCAATGCCAATTGAAATTGGCTCAGTTCTTTTTCGGCGGTTGCATCGTTCCATTCAGAGAGTTGTTCAGAGTAGCTCATCCTTCTGTTCAAATCTTTGTCCTCATTGTATTTGAAAAGCAAAACAGCAGAGAAACCAGAGAAAAATACCAACCAGATTCCCAACCAAGTGATGGAAGGATCTTTTATTTCAATATAAATATCAAAAAGCAAAATGAAGAGCGCTGCACCTATCGCCAATCTTAAAAATGGCAAGTCAAGATCCGTCAAAAATATTACTGGAAGCAAAAGTAGCACGGCTGCCAACTGCGCAATTAACCTTTTCTTTGATGGAAGACCAGTGTTTTGGATGGTCAGCATCATGCGGTGACTAAAAAGGAAAAGAGCAAATAACAAAAATATTACCCCAAAAATAGCCAAGACACTATAGACGCTAAGTTGGAAAATATTATCAAAATCGAAGGTGATACCAGAGTCCAAAACCAAACTTTTGAAAACACTGGTAATCATTAATATACCTAAAAGGATAGAAAAATAATTGAGTGTCGTGAGTAGGTACTGCCAGATTGGTGCAATGTGCAACATCCGTTTCACCTTGAATTCGCGGTGGAAAAAGACCATCAACCAAAGCAATAGCAGAATGTCAATCAACAAGTCTCCAAGTGTATAATTTAAAACTGGCGTCTGGAAGGTAGTGGCAAAAATGGCAAGGTTGTCAAATTTTTCAGCAAAATCGAGTTTTAAACTCAAAAGTCGAACAAACAAAACAGAGCCAATCAAAAACGCCGCTCCCCAGCCGGGTTGATATTTATAAACAATTTGGCGAGAAAGACTATTGATAAAAATCGCTAAACAAATGGCTGCTAAAATATATAAGAATAGCACCACTTTTTGTTGCGGGGCATCTTTAAACTCATCGGAAGCTGAAATATAAAATAGTGGCTGACCATCGGAGCCAATTACTGGGTTTTCTGTTTTTTTATCAGAAATACCAACTTGCCATGGAATATAATCACTTGCTACAAACCAATTTTCAAGATAGCTACTTTCCAACCTAAATTGGTTTTTTACTGGAATAAGTGCAACGGCTCTTAAATTAGGGTTGGTTGGAAAAACAGATTCTAAATATTCATAATAGCCGTTTGATAGTTTGACTAATTGGCTATTTCTGGTCTTTTCTTGTAGTTGCGCTAGGGTAGAATTGTCAGGAAGGACATTACTCTTACTCCAAAAAATAAGAGAATCTCCTTTAAAGAAATAAATACCGAAGGCTTCATCAGAAAGGGCTTCCAGTTTTTCTAAAGTAGAATCTTTCTTTTCGGTAGATTGATTTTCTGAGTGGAAAATATCTACATAAAGTGTCTCCTTTTCATTGAAAACTTGCCGAACTTGTTTTTCGATTGGACGAAGGTACTGTTCAATTTCCTTGACATAGCCCTTCATGTGTGCCTCCTGATTGTTCCAACTATCAAAAATATTGGCTAATACCACAAAAAGAATGAAACCGGAGAGTGCAAGGATCTGAGTTCTTGACATAAAGTGATGTTCTGGGTTTGAGTGAAAATTTAGAAAGTGTACCCGTGGTCAAAAAACTGCTAGAGGGAGAGGTCAGTTATATTATATTTTTAAAAATACAAAACTAACTGATTTACATTATAAATGAAAGTAATAGGACAGAAAAGAAGGTTAATCTTTAGAAA
The DNA here is from genome assembly GCA_937924495.1 of uncultured Saprospiraceae bacterium. GTDB lineage: Bacteria > Bacteroidota > Bacteroidia > Chitinophagales > Saprospiraceae > JAGQWW01. Next base: position 6,355 of record CALDSS010000113.1, on the reverse strand, counting down.
TTAAATTCTCAGTTCTTTTTTACTCATCCAAATCCAATTTACCCACAGACCCACCAAAATAGGATAAACCAAGACCACCCCTTTGTTGAATGAAAAAGCTGTTTTAAACTCAAAATGGTGAAAATGCATCACGGCGCGAGTCATTCCACAACCAAGGCATTCAATTCCAAAAATCACCCTCGACGGGCAAAACGGGAATTTATCTTCATCCAACAATGTGGAAGGTAAGAACCATAAAATAAGGGGGAATATTAGTAGTGTAATAAAAATTAACCACCACTTCGTTTGATTTCTACTGCTTTTGTTTATTCTTTGCGTCATCCTTTCATTGAAGTATTTAAAAATAGATTTTAAGCTACAAACTCGAAAATAAAGAACCTGATTTTATCAAATTTTAAATCCGTAGCGCTGCTATGAATTGAAAATTTGACTTCTTCAGAACCTTCATTCTCAAATTTTCGCTTCTAAACTCCATTCTTAAAGAACTTCATCATAAAATTGATAAAATGAAAAGTAAGTTAATCATCTGCTTTGTTTCTCTTTTTTCTGTGTTTTTTGTTGAAAATTCACAGGCCATCAAACCTAATTACCCCACAAAAGAACAAATCAATTCTGATTTCAATAAAACCAATATAGCCTTAGATAAAGTTTTCAAAACTCAAAAAAAAGGAAGTTTTGTAAAACGTTTTCTACAAAAAAGGCTTTTGAAAAAGATTAAAAGAAAAATAGCCAAAGCTGAAAAGAAGGCTGCTAACAACGGCTTCTTGAGTAATCCGAAAGTTTATTGGGGGCTTATCCTTATTTTAGGAGGTCTTTTGGCTGGATTGGTTTTAGCAAACTTTTTAGGTTTTATTGGGTACTTGGCCACGGTCGCCGGTCTTGTACTGGTGATTTGGGGTTTGCTTGAAATGGCGTAAGCTAGTTGATTAGTTAATCAGTTTGAAGAAACCTAACTGATTAACTACCATGTTGCGATTAATAAATGATAGCACGATTAAATAACTGCGGGCTATTGAATCATTTCAAATTTATTCATTTTATCATTACTCAAATAGATCGCAACATAGACTCAATCAACTTAATTGAACTCAATCAACGAATACATTGCTCCCTACTCTGTCGCGGCTTCTCGTTTCATCGAGGAGGTGAGGAAAGTCCGAACAACGTAGAGCGCCGTACCAGTTAAGCGCTGGGTTCTAACTTCGGTTAGTACCAGAAAGTGTCGCAGAAAATAACCGCCTACTTCGGTGGGTAAGGGTGAAAACGTGCGGTAAGAGCGCACGCATCGGCCGGGTAATCGGTCGTTGGGATAAACCTTGCGGGTTGAAATGTCACGTACATCGTGGGCTGAAAGTTGCTCGCTTGACGCTTCATCTTCACCCCACCACTGGTGGGAAGGGAGAGGGAGCACCACGAAGGGTAGGCAGCTACAGGCTACTTGTGAAAGTAGTCGTAGATAAATGACAGAGCTAGACAGAATTCGGCTTATCGGGGAGCAGTGTTTTTTTTAGTTGAATAAGTTGATTAGTTGAATAAGTTGATTAACTCAATTAACTCAATTAACTCAATTAACTCAATTAACTCAATCAACTCAATTAACTCAATCAACTCAATCAACTCAATCAACTCAATCAACTCAATCAACTCAATCAACTTGTTTCAGCGTAGAAAATAAAACTTAAACACAATCCTTTCCGTACAAAGAACCTCAACTCAATAACTTAACCAACCCACTCGCCTTGACCTTTAATTCCACAGAATTTGTGCTCTTTTTGCCGATTATGTACATCCTGTACTGGTCGCTTCAGGGACGTCGGGACTGGCAGAACTTTCTTTTGCTGGTTGGCAGTTATGTATTTTATGGCTGGTGGGATTATCGATTTTTGGGCTTGCTTTTTTTTAGTTCGTTTGTTGATTATTGGGTAGGGCGAACGATGCCGAAACATTATGATACCCAAAAAGCGAAGTATTTACTTTGGATTAGCCTCTTTGTGAATTTGGGGATGCTCTTCGTTTTTAAGTATTATGACTTTTTTGTGGTGGAGTTAAGAGATGCTCTTAGTTCAGTCGGCGTTCCTTTCAATCTTACGACGCTCAACGTCATTTTACCAGTCGGAATAAGTTTTTATACTTTTCAAACCCTGAGTTATACCATTGATATTTATCGGAAAGAAATAAAACCAACCCATAATTTTATAGAATTTTTCGCTTACGTAAGTTTCTTTCCTCAATTAGTTGCAGGGCCAATCGAACGGGCATCTTCCTTGTTACCTCAGTTTCAGAGTGACAGAAAAAAATTAACTGCTGATGTAGCCGCTGATGCTTTGCGACAAATCCTTTATGGCTTTTTTAAGAAAATGGTGGTTGCGGATAATATTGGGGTTTTGGTTGATCAAATTTTTGGATCCTATACGCAAGTCTCTGCTATTGAGCTTTTTTTAGGTGGGATACTTTTTGCTATTCAGATTTACTCAGATTTTTCTGGTTACTCCGATATTGCTATTGGAATTGGAAAGTTGTTTGGATTTAAGTTGATGACCAATTTCCGAGTCCCAATGATTTCCAAAAACATTCCTGAATTTTGGTCAAAATGGCATATTTCTATGACCACATGGTTCAAGGACTATTTATTTAAACCCCTCGCGAAACGCTTTGGAAAGGGGCCGATTTCGACATTTATGTGTGTGTTGGTGTTGTTTATGATGATTGGATTTTGGCATGGAGCCAATTGGACTTTTATCATTTTTGGTTTGATAAATGGATTGCTTTTTATTCCTGCTGCCTTACGGCGAATTAATCCCAAAGCGGCCATATTTTTAGATAAATTATATTCTACTCGATTTCTAACTATCCTGATGGTAATCGGCACCTTTATCTTAAATGGAATGACTTCGGTTTTTTTTAGAGCACCTGATATCGAATCAGCGATTGGCTATTTCGTCAATATGATTTTCTATGCACCTTGGACAATGCCTGAAGGTGATATTTTAAATTATTGGTTCTTTCTGATTTTGCCCAGTTTGGCTTGGGAAGGATATATGAGAAAGTATGAACACCAGTTTGATGTGGCACATTTTCCACAATGGCTGCGGTGGACTTTTTATTATGGTTTCGTGATTGCGATTGTTATGTTTGGTAATTTTGGACGACCACCGTTTATTTATTTTCAGTTTTAGGATAGCGATTCAGTTAACCAGTGAATCAGTTAATTAGTAAAAAAGGGGTTAACTGATTCAATGGTTAACTTTTTCCGAAATTCTTACTTTTGTATGTTGAGCGGATTGCCAATCCGCTAATAGTTCAACTACGGATTGGCAATCCGTTTTACGTTAAACATGAAAAACCTTCCTAAATATATACTCGCCGTGCTCTGGTTAATCTTCGTTTTCGCAGATTACCTTTTCCATCACAGCTATTTCACGCAGGCGATTTCGAATTTTAGTTATTGGCCATTTTTATTGAGTTCGACGGCTGTGTTTTCTGGTTTTATTTTTTGGAAAAACGGGTTCAAAAATCCACTTAAACCGATGCGATTGGAAAAATTGCAGGGTTGGCAAGGGTATATTTTGTTTTGGATTTTTACGCTTATTTTATTGAGTAGCTTTGTGGGGAAAGTCTTTCCTAATCATAATCTTGGTACAGCACTGGGTTCTTTTGTTGGTAAATCATTGCTCTATCAACTGGAGCTGATATTTATAGTTTCAGCGAGTTTTGCAGCTGGGCAATTGGTTTTAAAATCGGTTAAAGAATTATTTCACACGGCCTCTTTCAAATTAATTTCGATTGCCTTGGGTTTCAGTTTGATAGGCATGTTTGCCTTTTTGCAAGGACTGGTGTTTTCTTACCCCATCACCCATTTTGTAATGATGGGGTTGTTGGTCATTTTAGTGGGTTGGCAATGGAGAGCGGTTTTGGATTTACTCAAAACAAGTTTCACGAGCAGCATCACACTGAAGAACATCAACTTTTATCAGACGCTACCCATTTTCGTTTTTTTACTTTTTGCTTCAGCCAGCTGGATTGATGCGTTGAAACTGGTGCCAGTCGGTTACGATGGTTTAAATTTATACGGAAATCTTGCTCGAAATATCGGCTACTCTGGCGATTTGCCAACAGGCATTCAACCTTACAATTGGTCTATTTTTATGAGTCTGGGCTGGACACTTTTCGGGAGTGCTTCTTTGGGCTATTTGCTTTCTTATTTGCCAGGATGGTTGGCACTTGCGGCCACTTATCGCTTGTCGCGAATATGGTTGCCCGTGACCAAGTCATGGATGGTGACGGCATTGATGGCCATCGTTCCCATGTTTGTTTTTCACATGGGTTCTACCGAAAAAATTGACCTCGGATTCCTTTTTATTCAATTGGCAATCCTTTTATTAATTTTAGAAAGTTGGGTCAATTCCGCGAAAGCGAAATCAAAAGAATCCTTCTTTCCTGAAATTATAACCATTTTCAAAAAACAAATAAAAACCGAATACTTCCTATTGGCGATTGCAGGATGGCTTGCTGGTTATGCATTTGGAATTAAGCTGACGGCGTTTCTTTTCATTTTTAGTTTTCTGGTTTTATTGTTTTATAAAAAAGGAAATTACCTCACTTTCATTGCCAGTGCTTTTGTTGGAGTAGGGGTTTTGTTTTTACTGAATATTCAGACACTCGCCAATGCACCCAATGGTTTGTTGCCTTTGAAAATGATGGCGGTGGCTTATATCGTTTTGGCTTTTATTATCTACTATTTTCTAAATAAAAAGAGCTTTTCAACCCTTCTAAATGTTTGGAAACCCTCAAGTGTATTTCTATTGTTTGCGTTTTTGAGCTTTTCTCCTTGGTTGCTTCGCAATGCCGCCACGGCTGATTCGCTCTCCATTGAAAGTCTAATAAGTGGCAAAAATCAACGGGTAGAAATTCAAATTGATCCGAACCTCGTGCCAGCAAATAAACGACCGAAGGTTCAGGAAGGAGGAAGTCTAAATGCAGCAAAATTACTCGCTGGTTTAGTCTTCAAACCCACCGCGGTTAGAGAAGAATTGCAACGATACATGGGTTACACAGAAGGCTTCGTCAACTACCTCGCCTTGTTTTATAGCCAAACCATGAATACTGAAATCAAAGGAAAAATATACGTCAATATCGGCCTCATTTTCTTTCTCTTTTTACCGTTCTATTTGTTCTTTTTTAAACTTGAAAAATATTCAAAATATAATTGGCCAAGATGGATCGGAGGAGGTACGTTGTTGCTTTTAGTTCTATCGCTCTCAATTTTTGTGGCCTGGTCTGATGAAGGTGATTTATCTGCCGCGTTAGCAAATCAGACCGCAGAGCATCCCAGTTGGATTCAATGGCTATTCAATATTTTCTTAATTCCGATTACGAAAATTTTATACAATATCGGAAGTGTTTTCAGTGGTGTGCCATCACTTTTTGGAGAGACCTTTATGATTTTAATTGTTCTTTATGGAACGGCTCTCGCAGCACTTTGGTATTTACTTTCCATGCCAGTTGCTCGACACTTTTCTCGTTCCTATCGAGGGCTTGGAGGCTTTCTTTTGATTTATGTTTTGCTTTGGTTGTGGTTGGGCAATGGCGTGCCGTGGTATGGATTTGCAGGGTTGCCGTTGCTATTGATTTTGGCAGTTGGTCTTTTTCATAAACAAGAGGAAGTAGGTTGGAAAATATATTTAAACGCAGGTGTTTTACTGTTCATGCTATTGAGTGTTTTTAATCGTTTTTCTAATATTGAAAAAAGTCAGATTGCGAATGGAGATGTAATTTTTAGTTTTTCCTCTACGGCGTATAGCACAGGGCAGGTGAGCGATCAGGAAGAAATTTTGAGGAATATTGATGCTGCCTATTCCGATGGAGCTAAGGTGCTCAATCAAGATAAAAACGCCAAAATCTATAGAGTCGGTACCTTCATTAATTATTACATCAACAATAATCAAAACCGCGTTTTTGAAGATAATCAGTTGGGGCAGTTTGAATCTATTGCTTCACTTTTGGATAGAGATGATAATTTTATCCAAGTTTTAAAAAGTAATGGATTTAAGTACATTCTTTTTAATCCCAATGATATTTACTTTGACCAAACCCCAGAGCAAACTTTCCGTAAAAAGTTTGACCGCTTTTGGCAAGTGATCAATCGTTCGCCAAACACCCGTGTGGTTTCTACCAATAATGTTGTGTATGACCCAAGTGGAACTATTCAGTTTCGGCAAGAAGATGGACGGACTGGGCGAGGACGATATGATGTGAAAGGAAAGGTGGTGCAGTATGGTACTTTGGCGGTTGTGGAGTTAGTTGAATTGGTTGATTAAGTTGATTAGTTGATTGGTTGATTAAGTTGATTGGTTGA
>CALDSS010000112.1 GCA_937924495.1 uncultured Saprospiraceae bacterium | reverse complement strand
AGTGCTTCCGTTGGAAGAGTTAGCCAAAAATCAGATTTTGGTGGATACGCCTATTTTTTCAAATTGGTTAATTGAGAAAAATGAGGTTAGAAAAAAGCCAATTCAGTTTGAAAAGCATCCTATTTCTTTTGAGGAATATGAACCAAAATTTGACCATGTAGTTTCTGAATTGAATTTTGGAAATACTTACCTCATCAATCTCACTCAACCCACCCCCATCACCACCAATCTTTCTTTGCAGGAAATATTTGAGTTTAGTGCTGCGAAATTTAAGCTTAAATTTCAGGAGCAATTCGTTTGTTTTTCGCCTGAGCGATTTGTAGAAATCAGAGATGGTAAAATCTACACGCATCCCATGAAGGGAACAATTGATGCAACATTACCTAATGCAGAAAAACAACTTTTAGAGAACCATAAAGAATTGGCTGAACATTATACTATTGTCGATTTGCTACGTAATGATTTGAATTTGGTAGCTAAAAAAATTCGAGTCAACAACTTCAGATATATTTCAAAAATTGACACTATCAACGGAAGTCTTTTGCAAGCAAGTACTGAAGTTTGCGGTGATTTAGCAGATGATTGGAAAGGTCAACTCGGAACTATTTTTTCTACCTTGATGCCAGCTGGTTCAGTAACTGGTGCCCCAAAAAAGAAAACTGTTGAAATCATAAAAGCTGCTGAAAATTACGACCGAGGCTGGTACACCGGAGTTTTTGGTATTTTTGACGGCGATTCGGTCGATAGTGGGGTGATGATTCGTTTTATTGAAAAAGATGGCGACCAATTGATTTTTAAAAGCGGCGGCGGCATTACTGCCAAAAGTGATGCCCGCGCCGAATACAATGAATTAATTCAAAAAGTATATGTCCCTATTGCTGGAAACCATAAGACTGGAAAACGGCAAATTGATAAATCTGCCGCTCCATCAGAAGCGAGTCGATCGCAGTCGAAAGGAACTATTTGACAACCCTCCCCTACTCGACCTTGCCAAAGAAATCACCATTCCTAAAGGACATGAAAACGGTCTATTCAAATGCCGAGTAGAATACAACGAGACCATTCAAAAAATCAATTTCTTCCCATATATTTTGAAGCCCATCAAGTCTTTGAAAATCATCCATGACGAGGCAATTGATTATCATTTGAAATATGAAGACCGTATCTCTCTTTACCTTTTGTATGATAAACGCGCCCACGCAGATGATGTCTTAATTGTCAAAAACGGAAGGCTCACGGACACGTATTATTGCAATACTGCTTTTTTGGAAAAAGGAAAATGGTACACGCCAAAGCATCCACTCTTGGAGGGCACACAACGTGATTTTTTGCTTTCGCAAAAAGTGATTGAGGAAGCTGATTTGACGATGAAAGACTTGGGCCGTTTTGAGAAGATTCGGCTTTTTAATTCTATGATAAACTGGGAGGAGGAGATGGATGTGGAGGAGGTTTATACTTGACAACTCTGTGAATCTCAGTGCTTCTTTGTGTATCTCTGTGTCCCAACTCACCGTGGAATAACTGGGACACAGAGTTGCACTGAGGACACACAGAGGTTCACAGAGAGTTAATAGCTCCACTTCACCCGCAAAAAACCCGCCTGCACCGGCGAAGTATATTTCATCCCATCATCATTGAAAAGAATCTGCCCGACGATATCTAAATCTAAATTTTGCCGCAAGGAATACGTAAAAGTGGGTGTAAAAAAGATGGCTTGAGATTCTACTGGACTGTAAACAATTGCTCCACCCAAATTCGACAACGAGCCAAGCGGATAACCAAATTGAGTAAAAACGGTATAGCGAAAAGGATATAGATTTTTGGCAGAGATTTCAAGATTGAAGAGCTGACTCAAATCACCACTTGTTCTACCCAACGAATTATATAAAAATCCAGCGTTCGCGTAAAGCGAATTTTTGAATTGGTAATCTAAATTGAACGTAATTGCAACACTCGTTTTTCCAGTATCGACAGGAGTGAAAGTAGAAAACTCTCCTTTCAGACTTGCTCCTTTAATATTGCCTGCCCAACCGCCGCCAAATACCCAATCATTTTCTGCGAACCCCGCTAACAATTGTACGTCATATCCTTTTACATTAAAACCTCCTTTTGCAGCAATGGTCGTTGCCTCCAACGAATCTGCCATACTCGCAGCCAATTCTATACTTGAACTAAAATTGGGATAGTATTTTACCCGAATGGCATCGCTTCCAGGTCGTTCTTCATAATCAAAATCAGCGAAGTTGTATGCATTGAAAATATCATTCGGATTCCATAAAGTACTGATGCCCCAATTAATGCGCTGACGTCCCAATCGCACCTCCCAATCATCAGAAGCATATTCTAAATAAGCTCGATCAATCATCGACTGAAAAGCCACGCCACTCGCATCCGACCACTCATAAGAAAGGTCAAAATAATCATTCGCCAAATCCAATTGTTCTGAATAAACACCAATTGGCAACTGTGGTTGATCACCCCAGAAAAAGCGATTTCGTAGATCCGTTTTTAGTGTCCAATTATCGTTGAGGAAGTATTTAAAATTGAGGCGATTGTGCAGCAGATTATCAGAGATGACTAATTTTTTGGAAGCTACAAATGGGTTTACATTGTCAATCACATAAGCAGATTGGAGATTCTTGATGTAGCCAGAAAGTTGATAAGGCTTTGGCTTTTCTTCTTGTCCAATCAAATTTGAAAACCACAAAAGACACAAAAGAAAACAAAAGCCTTTTGTGCACCTATTGTGCCTTTTGTGGTTCAAAAAAATTCGCATAATTCCTATGAAAAATAAAAACCTCATATTTTTTAGCTGCTACACAAAGAAAGATCCGTTCAACTCCGTCATAATCCGTTAAATCCGTGTCCCATCAAGTCGCTCATAAAAAGTGCTTCAACATAATCACCTCCCGTTCACTCAAAAACCGAAACTGCCCGCGTGGTAAATCCTTCTTCGTCAAACCTCCATAATAAATCCGATCCAGACGTTTTACTTTATAGCCAAAGTGTTCAAAAATTCGACGAACGAGACTATCTCTTCCAAGGTGTATTTCGATAGTCACATCTTTTTTGTCCTCTTCTGAAGAATAGAAAACATTCTTTATCTCTACTTTTCCATCATCCAAAACTGGTCCTTTGGCAATTTGTTCAAGGTGTTTTTGAGTTAAGCGTTCTTCTAAATAAACTTGATAGACTTTGTTTATCTTTTCACTCGGACGAGAGAGTTTTTTAGCGAGTTGATTATCGTTGGTCAAAAGCAATAATCCCAAAGTTTCTTTATCCAATCTACCCACAGGAAATATCCGTCCTGAAACTTCCTTTCCAATAATATCCATTACCGTGGTCCTACCTTTTTCATCAGCATGATTCGTGATAACGTTTTTGGGTTTATTCATCAGCAGGTAAACCTGTTGTGCTGTTGGCTGAATATTTTTGCCATTAAATTCGATCTCATCGCCTTTTTGAATTTGGTAAAAGGATTCTTTGGCTACTTCGCCATTCACTTTTATTTTTCCTGCCTTGACCAATTCGGAAGCTTTTCGGCGATTACAAATACCGCAATGAGCGATGTATTTATTTAGGCGCATTCCGACAACTTCTTGAGTGCCGAGCATCTTTGCTACTTCAGATTTAGTAGTCAGTTTTCCTTTATTTCGGAAATTGATTTGGCCTGCCTTCTTTGTGCGTTTTTTCATCGTGGGGTGAAATTAGGGAATTTTTCTTGAGCGGCGTTCTTGAGCGGATTGATGGGACACGGATCTAACGGATTATGACGGATTTGAACGGATCTTCTTTGTGAAAAACACGGAGTTGCATGGAGACCTCACAGAGGTTCACTGAGAAACTAATTTTTCTTGAGCAGCATTCCTATAGCGACTTAGAGAAACGCGGATGACACGGATGGACGCGGGTTTACGCGGATTTTATCTTTGTGAAACTTTGTGGAACTTTTGTGCCTCTTCGTGTCATAGTTATTCCACAGTGATTAACTGTTCATACAATGATAAAGTCTCCAAGGCCGTTTTTTCCCAACTCAATTCAATTGCCCTTTTGAAGCCTTTTTCAGAAAAGTCTTTTCTTAATTTTTCATCAAAAGCTAATAGCGACATTTGGATGGCGATTTGTTCCAAATCATCGGGGTCGGCAGGTAATCCTTTATCGCCAACCATTTCTTTCATGCTACTATTGTTTCCATAAATCACGGGCGTCATACAGCGCATTGCTTCGAGTAACGGCAATCCAAAACCTTCATATCTCGACACATAACAAAACCCTACTGCTCCAGTCAAAAGCGCAGATAAATCTTCATCTGGCACATAGCCGATGGCTAAAATATCAGGGTGACTGATATTGAGTTTTTCTTTCCAACCTGCCTTTCCGGCAAGGACAAACTTGATTTTCGAATCAGGGTATTTTTCTTTTAGTTTTAGAAAGGCGTTGAGGGTGTTTTTTAGATTCTTTCGAGGTTCTAAAGTGGCGAGGGAAAAGAAGTACTCCTCTCCATTTAGATTGTATTTTTCTAAAGTTTGATTTAAAATTCTTTTATCAAAAATAGGATTGAAACGCTCCTCGTCGGCTGCTTCCAAAACGACGTGGGTTTTGTTTTTTGCAACTCCTGTATCGGCAATCAAATCTGTTTGAGTGGCCTCAGAAACTGCGAGCATATCCGCGTCGATTTCTTTAAAAAACTGCATACCGTTTTCTGCGTTTTTTATATTAGCTGAGAGGTGATATTGAGGAAACAACTTGTGCGTCATATCATGAATCGTCACCAAAAAAGGATGGTCTTTCATGAGTCGGAAATAGTGATAATTTTGCGGAAGCGTCACATGAATCAAATCATACTCAGCAAACACTTTACTCGACTCAATCAGGTTTTTTCGTTCTAAAACAGCACGAGAGATCATGCGTTGTTTTTCCAAAACTTTGCGCGCTGGCGACTTGATATACAATTCCCGCAAAGGGTCATAAACGCCTGCTGGCAGGGCTTTTCTTATTTTGGACTTGGTATCTTCTACCCAATTGGGTTTTACTTCCTGAGCCGTAATTTTAAGGTCTTGTTGCAAAGAAAAAATCTCTCCACCAACCAACAAGTCAATATCAAAATGAGTAAATTTCCCTTTTTGTTTTTGCAAATTATCCATCGCTTTGCATAAAGAAAACACGTAGCGATTGACGCCATCCCGGTGTTCATCGACCAATTTTCCAGCTTCAATTAAAATGCGTTTTTTCGGTTTATCCGAATCGTACATTTTTTTGATGGCTGCTATTTTAGATTGAAATTCTTCTTCACTTGCCCAAGTGCCATCGCGATGATAGCCGAGCAAATCCATCACTTCTCCATGCTTGCTCCAAAAGAGTTCGTGCATCATTTCTGGCATCTCTTCTTTCCAAGCGCCTGATTTTCCTTTGCGGAAAAATTTATTGGCGACCCCTGCTATTTCCGTTTTTGCCCTGACGCGAACACCATAAGGATTTTTGGATGCTTTTAATTTTTTGAAAGTCGGGAGGTTCTCTGGATTGCCCTCTGGCATATCCAAAATCTTTCTAAATTTTTCAACCTGCCCAATCGGATCACGCACTAAATCTTCATATCGAATCACTACATCTGCTCGACGAATCCACTGCAACGCATTGACTGACCAACCACCGAAATGCGAGCCTTCTGCCGCCACGATGGTCTCAATCATATTTTGCATAAAATCCGTTCCCGGCTTAACGATATCCGCCGTATGATGCGCCATCGAAACCGTGGAGTCACGCCCATCTCGCAACAAATAAACAACTGGAATATTTGGATCATTTGGAATGACTTGCTCAGGGAGCAAATGCGTTTTCACCACAGGAAATTGGTCGTAGTTTTCCTCCACCCCATACTCGGTCTGCAAATGAAATTCAGACGAAGGCTGCCCATAAACATCGTTGAGGATATTTCGAGTAAAGGTATTGCCAGAACGGGGGAAGGAAGCGAGCCAGATCATTAGAAATCAAAATGAAAATCAAAATGAAATGCAGTCATTTTGATTTTCATTTTTACTTTTATTTTAATTTGAAAATTTTCAACGGTGCATTATTTTCAGCCACAATGAAGTGCTTTTTGCCATTGATTAAAATTGGTTCTATATCACGTGCATCGCCATCGGCCCAAAGACCTGAATCGATGCTTTGAACTGCAGAAAAATTACCCTTACCATCACCTAAAAGTACAATACCTGTACCCGCATCTATTCGACCACTTTCGACTTGAATCCCAAAGTTATTTCCAACTAAAATCAAATCCTTTTTGCCGTCCTTATTCACGTCTTCCACCGCAATTTCATTTACTGGAGCAATTTGAGCATCAGAGGGCAAGACTTTGGCCGTAAAGTTTCCTTGACCATCGTTTAAGAAAACGGTTGAAGAAAGTGTTTTTAATTCTAACTGATAGGCAGCATCCAATTCTTCTGGAGAAAAAACCTCTTCTATAGTAGCACTTGAATATTTTGTATAGCGAGGAAATTTCTTTTTCAAACCAGGCATTTGGCCAATGATTCTATCTCGATTGGGGATAGGATAATATTTGCCATTTTCTGACCAAGCCATCACAGGGTCAACTTGCCCATTGTTGTCGAAATCTTTCGCAAACATTTTTACTGGATGAGATTCAGTTGGTTTTAGTCGAATGTTGTTGCCCATGTTGCCTGCAATCAAATCCAAATCACCGTCGTTATCAATATCATCGGCTGCAACACAGTGCCACCAACCATCGGTTTGGCTCAAGCCAAAATTATCTGTTTTATTTATTAATTTTCCATTTTCCACTTTGAAAACAGAAACTGGCATCCACTCTCCTGTGACAATTAATTCTTCCTCAGGATCGCCATCAATATTAGCCCAGACCAAATCGGTAACCATTCCCATATTTTGAAATTGCCCAGATACATTGGCGGTTACATCTGTAAATTTACCGCCCTCATTTTTCAAAATATAACTATTGGGCGCCAGAGGATAACTACCCGATTTTATACGACCACCTACGAATAAATCAAGGTCACCATCTGCATCATAATCATGTGCAGCAATACAACTTCCACTGGTGCCAATGGCTGGCAAAGCCGATTTTGAGAAATTACCTTTTCCATCATTCAAATAAAGTCGGTCTTGAAAAAGTGCATAACCATCATTGTGCACATTGCCTCCACTCACCACATACAAATCTAAATCTCCGTCTTTATCTGCGTCAAAAAAGTAAGGATCTAAATCTTCTGCAGCAGCATCGGCAGTCCAAGTATTTTGACTGTTTTTTGTAAAACGACCGCCTGCTTTTTGGATAAACAAACTACCAGCACTATTGGCTGCTCCACCCACAAAAAAGTCATTTAGTTTATCTCCATTGACATCGGCCACGGCAACTTTTGGTCCAAGCGTCGAGAGTTTTTGCGGAATCAATCCTTCTCGATCAAAGTCATTAAAATCATTTTCTTTATGTTGAAAATCTACTCCAGCAATTTTCGCGGAAGCGAAATATTTACCTTCATTTTCTGATTTGGAAAGTGTGCCTGGAGTGGCTCGTTTTATATCAGCATTTATAGTTTTGTTGGCTGTCAACTGGTCTAACACATACAGTTTCTGACCAGGAAATTCTACCTCTAATTTAGAAGGTGTTTTATCCTTAAACCCAAAATGAAGTATCTGCTGCATCGAAGAAAGATATCCTCTTGTTGGTGTCATTTCAAGGTATTGTGAAGTACCATCTGAAAAGGACAAACGAACTTTTGCGCCTATTGCACTTCGGTTTGGTTTGGCACCAATGAGCTTTACCTTCAGGTAATTTCCTTTGCCTTGTTCTATTGCCGTGTTTTTATAAACCAATGCCGTCATATCCACATTATTCACGACCAAATCTAAATCACCATCATTATCCAAATCACCATAAGCGGCACCGTTTGACCATGTTTTGTGCGTAAGTCCCCATTCTGTAGATTTATCTTCAAACTTCAGATTACCGTCATTTCTAAAAATATAATTCTGAAGCTTTTCGGAAGGAATCATATCCAGTATTTTTTCATACCGCTCCTGAGTCATTGGCCCTCCATCTTTGTTGGCCTCTGCTACGCCAAAATTGATATAATCTAAATCCGTTAAATCACGTCGATATCCATTTGAAATAAATAAATCTTTATGGCCATCCAAATCGTAATCCGCGAAAAGCGAAGCCCAACTCCAATCCGTATTTGAAACACCAGAAAACACGCCCATCTCCTTAAAGGACTTATTTCCGTTATTCACTTGCAAAACATTACGCATGGCTTGATGCATAAAACCGTGCTTGACCAATAAATTATAGCGATCATCAATCATCGTACTCATGAGTGCTTTTTGTCGATAATTGCCCTTGGCCAACATATCTAACGCAATGAGATCTACCTTTTCGTCATTGTTGATATCTGCAATATCAATCCCCATCGTATGAGCACTTGTGTGACCAAAATAGTCATCTGTTGCTAACTTGAAGGTTCCATTTTTTTGGTTGATGTATAAAAAGTCAGGCATCACATAATCATTCCCAACATAGATGTCAGGATAGCCATCTTCATTAAAATCAGAAATGGAAACGCTAAGTCCCCAAGCTCTATTGATAATTCCTGCACTTATGGTTACATCTGTAAAAACATTGCCATCGTTGCGATATAAGCGATCACTATCATAAGGGGATTTTGGATCATTAGACATGACCCTTTTTCCATTTTCCTCATTCAACAACATTTTATTCACTCCTGCAAAAGCAACTGGGTAATTTAAAACGTACACATCTAAATCGCCATCCTGGTCATAATCGAAAAAGTTGGAGTGACTGGATGCAGAGGGGTCTCCTAAATTATAAGTTCTTGCTGATTCTTCGAAAGTGAGATTGCCTTGATTGATATAAAGTAGATTGCGACGCGTATCATCGTTTTTCAATCCAGTTCGAGCAACATAGATGTCCTGATATCCATCTTGATTAAAATCCAAAATAGTCACGCCCGTCTTATCCCCCTCAAGACTTGCCACGCCTGCAGATTCAGTAATATCTTTAAATTTAAAATTTCCTTCATTCAGATATAATTTGCAGCTTTCCTGTGTAGAAGTGAAGAATAAATCCTCTAAGCCATCATTATTAAAGTCTGCAATGCCAACACCACCACCATTATACAAATACGGGTTGGTCACGATATTATGCTCGATATTTTCTTTAAGGTTGTTTGAGAAAGTAATGCCCGAATGTGCGGGAGAAATGCTTTGAAAAAGTGCATTTGGCGGAGCTACGGCTTCCTGAGTGGATGCGGCATCTTGATTATTAGGCTGACACTTCCAAAAACTCGTACAAACTAATAGTAGAACGCCGATTTTAAAATGGGATGACATGTTGTAGGATTTTTCGTTTGATGTTTACGCGTGAATAATAGAAGGGTTGCCTTTTAATTCAGGCTGAAAGCAGAGCGATTTAATTCCTCCAGCTGAGTACTTCCTTCTACGAGTTTATAGAACTTATTGATTGCAATATTTTCTACTGTGGTTTTGGTTTGTGCTTTATTAGGCCAGACCACTTCAATTGATTTTATCAATTTGGCATCATCCAACCCCATTTCAAGTTGCAGGGAATTTCCACCAAAACTACCACCTGTCGAAACTATTTTATAAATGGAATTTTCTTGACCATTCGCTTTTTGAGTCACTACTTTCACTCTTGCTCCTATTGCCATTTTATTGGAGGTCGTTCCTTCCAATTGGAGGGTCACCCAATTTTTCTGATTTCCGTAAGGGTTTAAAAATAAGGCATCTCCATAAACATCTCCCTCATAGGCTCCTCCTAAAACACAGAAGACATCCTGATCGCCATCATTGTCCAAATCGCCAAAACCAACGGCATGTCCTTTCTGAATATGGCCAAAACCACCTGAGGTTGTTACATCCAAAAATTTCTGACCATTTGAATTTAAGTACATCTTATTGGGAACAATAGCAGTCAAATCAGGCTCACCAGTTCCGATATAAAAGTCTTCAAAACCATCATTATTCAAATCTCCATAATTACTTCCCATCGCCAACATTCCTTCTTCGAGGCCAAGTTTTTTAGATACTTCTTCAAATTGTAGATTGCCTTTATTTAGATAAACTTTTGGAGTGGCTCCCACTTGTTTTCCAGAATAATTATTGGCAGCAATGGTTGCCGCGCTAACACGTTGTTGGGTATCAGTTCCGAAAGCGGCACAAAAAATATCAAGAAGCCCGTCATTATCATAATCCCAAAACCAAGTTGGAAAACTCATAATCGGCAATCCCACATTGGCCGTCGAAGTTACATTTTGGAAACGAGGAATACCATCCTCGCCAGCTCCAGTATTTTTAAACAAAAAATTAGCTGCACCCGTCACCGAAACATACAACTCAGGAAATCCATCACCATCCAAATCACCAGCGGCGCATCCTTTTATCATTTTACCAATACCAGCTAAACCGCTTTCACCGATGACATTTCGAAACGTTCCATTTTGATTATTGATATACAACTCGCATTCAGATTTAAAATCTTTTTTGGATTCATTACCGACAAACAAATCAATCCACCCATCCAAATTAAAGTCAGCCCAAACAGCCGTTTGTGTTGGATATTTTGAGAAAACACCAGACGATTTTGTCACATCCGAAAAAGTACCGTCTCCATTATTTTTCAAAAGTGAATTGGGAATTTGACCTGCTGCTCCCAACCATGCTCCTCGCAAGACCAAAACATCTGCAAATCCATCATTATTATAATCCGCATGTTGCACATTCAATCCGCCAGTGATTCCATTTATTCCAGCTTCATCCGTTTTGCGAGTAAAGGTGGCATCACCATTATTTTTAAAAAATTGAAGTTGATCATTCATCCCCCAAGAAGAGGCCATGATGTCGAGATAACCATCTTTATCAAAATCTTCAACAGCCACTCCGCCTGATAGTGCAACTGTGTTTAAACCCAAGTTGCCTGCAATATTTTTGAATTTCGGAATTTCTAAATCGGACTTAAAATGGCTGGCTGGCAACCGATACTTTTGGGGCACTTTGTGCGGATACTCACCAATAGTCATGTAGGCAAAATTCAGCAACCAAATCGCATCTTTATCATCAGGTTTTTGAGTAAGTAATCTTTCATAAATCTGAATGGCTGTACGCACGCCTTCTTTCATCGCATAAATACCTTTGCCTTGTATTGGCATCAAGCAAGACTCATCATTATTGTTTTGGATGCAGTTGCTTTGCTCTCCTAATCGCAGATAAGCCAGCGCCAGTTGTGATTCGAGATAATAGAAATTATCTGCTGGCAATCTGCCTCTCACGACTTCAATCAATTTTGTGAGTTGGGTGATGGCTTGCTCATTAGAATTTGCATAAATCAATTCCATCGAACCCAATACCGTTGACATCACTTGGTTATTCATGTCTTGACTTTGAGCAGCCTCCATTGACTTATTTTGAGCTCTTGCAGCATTATCAAAATAAGGAATACGACCTTGTAATCCACGGCTGGTCTGTTTCAAAAGCGCAACCATTTCTGCTGTTTCATTAGGAGAAATAGTAGGAGCTTTGGTAATTTCTTTTCGCTCATTGTCTGAACAAGAAAAAATTAAACTACAACATAAGATGGTAAGTAAAAGGCGATTCATGGGTGCAATTTTCTACAAAGAAAAGAAGTAGTTAGCAGCAAAAAAAATAGCAAGCTGCCGGGCAACTTGCTATTACGTATTTCACAAATACTTGTTTTCTAAAATTCTATTGTTTCAAATCAAAAGAAAAGTCCACATCCGTCGGAGGAAGGCATTTCTTATCATCGCAAGTCATATAGGTCAGGTACCCTGCTACCGGTGTAGAGTAATCTGTCACTTTCACTTTTTGTTTAAAAACAACTGGCCCAGTGGGGAATTTAATTACGTTCACACCAAAAAGTGGATCCATTCCCTCTTTCTTTTTACCGATTTCTTCTACTGTTCCTATTGCCTCAAAATTTTTGGATTCAAACTCAAATGCAGTCGGAACTGGGCCATCATCTGAAGTGTGCTGAGAATAGATAGACCAACCTTTGTCCATGTTAGCCGTCATGGTTAATTCAAATTGGTCATTGCCCAATGACTTGGAATCAAAAGACCATTTCACTGGTTCTAAAATGCCAGAGGTATTTGAGTCAGAAGCAGTTGCCTCAGGAGCATCAGTTGTATCTGACTGAGTTGCCGTTTCGCCACCACAGGCGATGAACATTGTTGCGATTAGAAAAAAGAAAAAAGTATTTTTTAAATAGTTCATCATGATTGGTTGTTTTAAAATTGAGTTTGAATGTTTTTCGGTAGTAGAGACAATTCATGAATTATCTCTACCACAGAAAAGGAGTATTTCGTTATTCACCACCTATTTAATCAAGGTTTTCAAAAGTTGACAAACCACATTCTAAATAATCGTTGTATCCACTAGTTCCTTCCACATATCCACGAGGAGCTGCCAATACTTTTTCATCAGGTGTCATCATAACATAAAGTGGTTGGGAATTTTGATCAAAGTTGACGATCTCGAAGTCGCCCCACTTTGTACCTACGTTTCGGAGTTTCTTTTTTCTCTTTTTAGAAATAAGGGTTTTCTTCAGTTTCGTACGTTCATCTGTATAAAGTGAAATCAAAATAAAATCATTTTGAAGTTTACTCCAAATGCGGTCATCCACCCAGATATGCTCTTCTGTTTTTCGACAGTTGACGCAGCCATGCCCCGTAAAATCTACCAATACAGGTTTCCCAGTTTCTTTTGCGTAAGCCATTCCTTCACAGTAATCTTTAAAACAATCAAGATTGTTTGCACATTTCCCAAAGGATGGAAAGCGTTTTTTCAAATCTTCATCCACTTCCGCTTTCGCTAAAAAGAGATTGTACTTGGCCGGAGGTGCTAATCCACTCATGAGCCCTAAAGAATCATACATTCCAGAGCGCTCATCTATCATAAAGCCAGATGCCAAATAAATCGTCAAAGCACCAAAAAGTGCTGCAAACGTCCCTCTCACAGGAGAGATTTTTTGCACTGGACTATCATGTGGAAATTTGAAAAAACCTAATAAATAGGCAGTCGTCAATCCAAAAAGAATCACCCAAGCTCCCATAAATACCTCATACGGCAAGATGCCCCAACCCATCGTCATATCGGCAACCGAAAGGAATTTTAGTGCCAAAGCCAATTCTAAAAATCCTAAAACAACTTTTACGGAGTTCATCCATCCACCTGATTTTGGCAATGAATTCAGCCAACTCGGAAAGGCCGCGAACAATCCAAAGGGCAACGCCAACGCTGAGGAAAAACCCAACATAACTATGAATGGCCCTAATTTATTCGTTGCAGACTCAACGAGCGCAGAACCGATAATTGGGCCAGTACAAGAAAAAGAAACCAACGCCAAGGTGAATGCCATAAAAAAGATACCTAAAAGTCCTCCTTGATCTGCAGCACGGTCTGTTTTGTTTGACCATGATGCTGGCAATGTAATTTCGTAGTAGCCAAAAAAGGAGAAAGCGAAGAATACAAATATCAGGAAGAACAGCGTGTTCGCTATCCAATCTGTTGAAAGTTGTTGTAAAGCTCCTGCTCCAAAAACAGCAGTAATCAATAAGCCAATTGCCACATAGATTATGATAATTGAAGCACCATACCATAATGCATTTCGAATACCAGAAGCTCGGTCTTTACTACTTTTTGTAAAATAACTCACTGTCAATGGAATCATTGGAAAAACACATGGCGTCAGCAACGCCACAAGTCCACCTAAAAATCCCATTATAAAAGTCCAAAAAAGACTTTGTCCACGTGCCACATTCTCTGCACCACAATCTCCGATTGGATTTTTGTAAGTTGATAAAATGGCAGGAACAGATTGGTCAATGACATCACCTTCCATTTTGAAATTGCACGCAAAAGTGCCCGCTGTGTTACTTTTTGTTTCGGTTTTGGGCGCTAAAACTTTCTGCGCTTCTTCCTCAGCGGCTATTGTTGCATTTGTAGTAGCTGCTTTTTCTTGTTTCACAACCTTCGGAGTTGTTTCTATCTTTTCGGTCTTTTTAGGTTCAGGCTTTGTTTCTTTTACTTCAACATTGGTTTTCGGTGCAGCCGTAGTTGGAGTAGGAGTGGTCACCACAGTTGGAGTGGTGGTTTGTGGTTTTGGTTGAGGTTTTGGCTGTGCTGTTTGAATCTTGGTTTCAGCTACAGCTGTAGAAGTGTTGGTACTTGAAGTACTTGCTCCAGTTCCGCCAGCAGGTGCCGTCAATGAATATTCAATATCCACATCGGTTGGTGGCAGACAGCGCGCATCATCACAGGTCATGTAGGTCAAATAACCCGTGATTGGTTTTGAGTAATCTTTGACTTTTACCTTTTGTTTGAAAATGACAGGTGACTCGGTAAACTTAATTACCGTGACACCAAAGAGCGGATCCATGCCTTCCTTTTTCTTACTCAACTCCTCCACTTTTCCAATCAAATCAAAATGGTCTCCTGCTTTAAATTCAAAATAGGTAGGTACTGGGCCATCATCAGAAGTATGTTGAGAATAGGTTGACCAACCCTGATCGAGTTTGGCAATCATCGTCAATTCAAATTCATCACCACCGATGTTTTTAGATTGAAAATCCCACTTGACAGGTTCAAGAATTTGGGCTTGGATTTGAAATACAAGCAAGAAGAGAAGACTCGAAAATACGATTCTCATTATTAAGGTTTTAAAGTAAGTTTAGAAATTCTTTTCGCCTGACGCTTAAAAAATCAATCTTCCTTTATTTCTAAACTTTCAAAGTTAGTTTCAAACAAAATGGCAGCAAGAGGTATTTCTAACTGCCATTTTTTTTTATAATGCGCTAAAATAGGTGTTCGCAGACTTTTTTTATAAAAGCTGGGATAAATCCGTTTTCAATGTCTCTTTTATGGCATATCTATAATGAATTCAATATCCTTTGGAGGCAGACAGCGCTCTGAATCACAAGTCATGTAGGTAAAATAACCTGTCACTTGGCCTTTGTATCCAGGGTCGAATTTGATTCGTTGTCTGAACTCTACTGCTCCACTCAACTTTTTCAATTCCATATCGAAAATAGGATCATGTTCAGTTTTTAGCGTCCCAATTTCTTCATTTTTTCCAACCAATTTATAACCCGCATATTCATATTCAAAAGCGGTAGCAATTGGGCCATCATCTGATTCGAGGTATTGAGAATAAATAACCCATCCATCTTGGATGTTCGCTTTAAAAATTAAAACTACTTCATTTTCGTTATCTGTTGCCTCAGATGAAAACGCCCATTTTACAGGGTCAACTTCTGCTTGTGCAAATGAAATTTTTGGCGTAAAAAAAAGAAGTAATAATGTGGCTCGTAATAGTACGTTCATCAAATGTCTGATTTATTTATCAACTGATGGCAAAAATAATGCACTCTTGCCTTCCTAGTTTTGATACGGAGTGCTTATAAGAAAAGTTTAACTTGGATAGAGCTATTCAGAAAAATATTAACCAAAAATTATAGGTCGAAACTGAAGTACCAAGATGAGAACCAACCAGATCCAATGAAGAGAAGTAGCAGTTGTTGCCTTCATTTCGATAAAGGCAAACCCTGTAAAAATTGAAAGTGGAATAGCAAGCACCAAAAGATTGGTGACATCAGTAGAAGCTTGAAAGAAGATTGTAAAAAATGATACTAGCATAAATAAAAAGAAGACGCTTACTCTTTTTTGTACCTGTATGTTTTTCTTTTTGAAGTATTCATTCGAAAAAACGGAATGATAGGCTATTAATAATCCAAAAAATCCAACTACTACATTTATCCATTGGTTTGAAACAACAGTAAAAAAGCTCAAATCTAAATAGGAACCAAAATGACTTTGTGTAAAAACACCATATTGATCAAACCAAAAGTGATATACCCCAAGCAGAAGGTAAGGGGTAAGAAAACCTACGATGATTGTAAGAATCTCCTTTAATCTTAGTGCTCTCATGAAGTTCAATCCAAATACGGCAAACACTACAAAGACCACATTCGACAACTCAAAAAGCGTGCTTATCGAAATCCAAAAACCAACATTGAAAATCCTATCTGCACACGATGGGACCCGATAGGTTTTTAGTAATGCATAAATTGAAAAAATTAAGAACGTATTACCAATCACTACTCCTGAGATAGGTAATAACCATTGAGCACCACTACAAATCAACAGATAAAATACACCTGCATAAAGCGAAACTTCTTTGGCCAATCTAAACTCATAAATAATAAAGGATACAGAAAACGCTTGAATAAAGAGTAGCAAAACTGTAAATATTTCAGCAGCCCAAAATCCACTTCCCAAAAAACTGATCACCCAGTTTGTATAAAAACCACCATCATTTACAACAGGCAGCCTCAATTCTGGGAATATATAGATAGCAGAACGCAATGCTATTGCATAAAAGAGCAGTAAAATGCCGTTGAAAAGTTGATTGGTTCTAAATACAGAAAGCACTGTGTGTAGGTAGTTTTTTATTCCTGCCAAAGGTAGGAAAAATTAAAACTTACCTCTCAATGCAATAATAAAATTTCGACCTGGCGCACTTACGCCCGAAGAAAATGGACGGTAATGGATATCTAAAATATTCTCAACGGAAGCATCTATTGAGAATTTTTGATTGATATAGTAGGTAGAGTAGAAATTATAGGTCGTCCATGCGTAGGTGCCATCTTCTGTTGCCAATTCAGGATTGTCAGAACCACCTGCATAATCTTCTATATGTTTCCAACCGTTGTGGCGCACTACTGCCGAAAGTCTCAGTTTGTTAGTCGTGTAATTGATACCTGCTCTTGCAAAAAGTGGTGGAATATGATCTAATGGTCCAATGTCAACTCCATCTTCAATCACTCTACCGATAGAATAACCCGCACCTGAGAAAGCATCATATTTCCCAAATTTCAATTTAAAATTACCAGAACATCCAATGATTTTTCCGCGCTCTCGATTTACATTGGCTTGAACTCTATACTTTTCTCCGGTTCTTTCATCTTGTATCAAAGAGTCTCCCAAATAAGTAAAAGGTTCTCTACGATATGCATCTTTCAAAAAGGTATAATAACCTGTAATATCAATAGAAGCTCCTTTCCCATTTTTCGATTTTACATCTCCAAACGTTTTCCCCAAGGATAACTCAGTGCTCAAAGTTCTTTCAGGTTTCAAATTCGGATTTGGAACTGAGAAAAAACCATTTTTTGCTCTAAATTTTGCAAAATCATCAATGTTTGGGGCATGAAAAGCAGTAGAAGCAGAAGCTTTGACTTGCCATCCATTTCTTGTAGAAATAGTACCTCCTGCACTCCAAGTAAGGCGAGTGTTGGTAGTAGAAAGTCCTTCCAAATAAAATCGTTGAGGAAATCCAAATACATTATCTGGCCGATTGGTATATCGAGCAAATAAATCTGCAAACGTATATCTCATCCCTCCAAAAATGCTAAAAATCGAATCCTTAGATTGAGCTCCAATATTGGCATATCCTTCCACCATGGTCATTGCACTAAAATCATCTGGATATCGAATGGCACCGCCACCGCGTCGCTCTTGCGTATTTAAATTAAGTTGTCCAGCTGTAGAATACAGTCTGTTATAATTACCATCAAGTCCGTAGGTTAAAGCGAAGTTGGAAGCAAAATTTTTCTGAAAATCAGCGGTAAGTGAGAAAACATAAATGTCTTCTTCATTGAACGTCAACCAAGCATTGAATAGTTTTCTGCTATTTCTATCTTCATCCAATCGCTGCACCGCACCGATGATTGTCATTTTATTATAAAACTTCGTTTTCTTAAATGATTGGGACTTCATGGAAAAGAAAACGCGCTGTTGTGGGCCATAATACCAATCACTCCACGCTGGTTCGCCCCCTTTTTCTTCAATTAAAAAATCATATCGAGGAATATTGCTTGAATTGGAATATTGAAAATTGAAATGAAAATATTGATTCTTATTCTTTTTATATTTCAATTTTTGTAGAAAATCAAATTGGGAATACCCTGTTTGTCTTTGGATATTTGGAGTCGCTTCATTTGAAATGACACGATCAATGCCTCCATCATCCGAAACAAAAAATTTTCTCTTTCCAAAATCTGGATAATCCGCTGGCCGCCTACTCCCTGCTCTCAAATCATCATAATTCGTGAAAGTCAAACTCGTGAAAGTGGCCCATTTAGTCGTACCGTAATTTACATTACCATGTACCGACATTTCACGATTAGCAGAGGAAAACCTCGTCATAGCGCCAGAATTGGAGCGATAGCCTTTGGTTTCGTTTTCGTCGCTCAACAGTTTAGGATCTTTGGTTCTAAATTGAACCACTCCTCCCAAAGCATCGCTTCCATAATTGAGCGAACCAGGCCCATAGACTACTTCAATTTGCTCCAAAGCATTGGGATCTACTTTCAAAGCATCTTGTAAATGCCCTGCTCGATAAACAATGTTATTCATCCGAACACCATCTACCACCAATAAAACCTTATTGGCTTCAAATCCCCTGATATTGATACTTCCACCACCCATCTGACTTTTCTGAACAAAAACATTTTCGTTTTGCATCAAGGCATCAGCGGTGGTTTGAGCATTGTATTGTTCTATTTTATCTTTAGAAACCATCCCAAGTTCATATGGAATGTCTTCAGGTTTTTCGTCTCTTCGGCCTACCACAACTATTTCTGGCAGTGCATCCAATTCCAATTGCATACGAATGATTCCGCCCAGTTTTCTAATTTCATAAAAAGGCGCTTGAATCGTTGAAAAACCGATGTAGGAAAAATTAACAACGTCGGAATAAGCCAAGCCATTTAGTGCTACTTTTCCATCTAAATCCGTTACGCCCACAAAAGATTGATCTTCTGTATAGACATTTACACCAATGAGTGGTTCTTTTTTAGGATCCGTAACTGTTACAATATATTCATAGCCCGAAGATTGGCTCAACGCAAATCCCATAGTGCTAAAAAACACTACTATCACCAACACCAACCTTGAGTCTAAATATTTCATAATTAAACTCCTAAAAAAGCACTTTTTAGATTCTGCATTAATCGCCTACCCAAAACTTTATTGTTTGATTGTTGAATTTTCGGCTCCTCCATTGGGTTAATATTTCTTAAAAGCAAACCCATATCTATTTCAATTTCAATATTAGATGGGCTTTCTACGGTCAATTCCATTCTATTAAGAATGGTTCTTTTCTTTTGGAAAATTGAGTTATGACCTGGGCCATAAGTAAAAATATCAGGATCGCCACCTTCATCTACAAAACCTACCAAATCAATAAATTTATAACTACCACCACTCGTATCAGCATCATGAAAATACATAGCCTCATTATTGAGCGGATGCTCTCCACCATATAATTCAGGATCCCATGCCGAAACATTTTCCTCTGGAGGAACTCCCAAATCAAATTGGAGTTTGCTGAAGATACCTAACGGCAAATTTCCGACCTTAAAACTGGAGGTCTGCAAGCTTTCAAAATCAATAAGTTTTATTTCAGATAAATCTGTCAATTCACCATTCTCATCTTCTAAAGCAATATTTGAAATATAAAACTTGAATTCATCGAAGGTGATCTCTTGACCCTCAAAATTATGAGTAGAGCCTCTGTTAAACGCTACTGTTTCTCCATTTAACACAGGAACAAATTTTACCACCACTACCCCACTATCCGAAAAAGGAAGTGGTTCTGGACGACAAGAAAAATTAGAGCAAAGCGCCAATACCAAAAGGATAAAAAGCCAATCAGATTTTCTTCTCATAAAGTTTGTATTAAACGACGTATTTGAATTCATTTTACGAATCCAATATATCTATGAAAGCCTGGCTTACGTGGAGGGAGAAATTTGATGAATCTTCATTATAAAAAACCAACATTCATCAACAAGCTAAAGTGCCAACAATTATACCAAAGATAGGGGCTTCGAAATCTCTTTAGGAAAGAAAGTGTTAAACTAAATAGTGGAGTTCAAAAAACGACAAATAAACTCACGGAGGGTGTATTTTAAAATCGAAGTGATTTAAACTTTTCAGATAAACTGCAAATAATCTCAAATTGAACCTGATTTTACCAAAAATTAAGTCTGTAGCCTAGCTATGCACTGAATTTTTGGCTTCATCAGAACCCATTTTATATCATTTTCGCCTCTATTCTAAAAGTTTAAATCACTTCATCAAAAACGAAACTAAATTATATTTTAATCAACTTATTAAAAAAAAGTATTTTTTTTGCAAAAATACAGGTGATATAGATTAATGAACAGAGAATTTTATTAGATGGCATCTTTTCAAGTAGAAGTCGGGAGCGAGTTGGAAACCAAGCAATTGGCGACAAAACTCGCATCTTTGTTGGAGGCAGGAGACATTATCATTCTTGAAGGGGAATTGGGTGCAGGAAAGACCTATTTTGTAAAATTTGTTGCTGAATTTTTCAACTACAAAGGTTTGGTCAATAGCCCAACCTTCAACATTGCCAATTTTTATGAGGCAGATAAAAAGTTGATTCACCTTGATTTGTATCGATTAGAATCTGAGGATCAATTTTTCAAACTTGGTTTAGATGAATTTTTCCCAGAGGCGATTACTTTGGCAGAATGGGGCAATAAAATTAGTGCATATATGGATGAGTATATTCATCTAAAAATAGAACACCTAGCTGATAACAAGAACAGCAGAAAAATCACTTTTTCAAGTAAAGGGAAAGCGGACAAACTTGTCCAATTAAAAAATCAGCTTTAAGAAAAAAAATATGCTCACGTTAGGAATATCTACTTCGTTTTCAAACTATGCGATTATCATTGCCAAAGCAGGCGATGTGCTTTTCAATTCTAACGATCTACATTTCGAAGAGAAAAAAAATATCACTGAGTGGTTTGAGGTAGCTCTTGAAGAGTCCAAAATTTCTGTAAAAGACATTTCAAAAATCATTGTGGATATTGGTCCAGGTGGCACTACGAGTGTTCGTACTGGAGTTGCCTTTGCCAATAGTTTAGCTTATAGTTTGGGTATTGCTGTGTGTCCCGTTTCTTCCATAGAATTGCTTTCGATGACCAGTTGGGCACAACAAAAAACCACCGTTCTAAGCCTCATTAAATTCATGAAAAACGACTATTTTATTGGTTTTTATGATGGAAAAAATGATATAAGAATTCTTTATGGCGAGCTGGCTGATGTTTTACCTGATTTGTTAAAAGATGAAAAATCGTTGATTATCACTGGAAAATTTCAACAAAAGGTAGCTGACCTTTTTCCTGAAATTGAAATCATTAACCTTGGCATCATGAAAGGTGATACGGAACTTCTTATTAAAAACGAGGATTTATTCAGCAAGCGTGCTTTGAAATTCCCTGAAATAGCTTTCCCAATTTCGGAGCAAAACTACGCTAACAATCAAGTGCATTTTTAGACAAAATAGACGACGTTGATTTATGAGTGATTTAATTTTAGGAATAGAGACTTCGTGTGATGATACTGCTATCGCATTGGTAAGTGAAAATGGTGACGTGATTTCGTCTGTTATATCTTCACAAATTGAAATTCACAATGAATATGGAGGTGTTTACCCTGAATTTGCCGCAAGAGAACACATTCAAACGATAATTCCGACCGTAAAAGCCGCTTTTGATCAGGCCAAAATCTCCCCGAAAGACATCAAAGGAATTGGTGTAACCCGAGGACCTGGTTTAGTTGGTTCGCTCTTAGTGGGTATCAATACTGCTATTGGTTTGGGACATGGGTGGAATAAACCCGTCATCGGCGTCAATCATCTCCGAGGGCATCTTAGAAGTGCTGACTTGGAAGAACAGCGGGTAAAATTCCCAGCCATGGTTTTATTGGTTTCGGGCGGGCATACTTTTTTAGCACAGATGAAAAACCCCATGGAAGTTCAGGTGCTGAGTTCTACCAGAGATGACTCTGTTGGTGAATGTTTCGATAAGGTTGGAAGAATGCTTGGTCTTGATTATCCTGGTGGGCCTAAAATTGATAAGTTAGCACATAAAGGGAAACCGACCATTCCATTTCCAAGGCCAATGATGGATAAAGGATTAGAATTTTCTTTTTCGGGTTTGAAAGCAGCAGTTTCCAGACTTCTTGCTGCGACTGATGCGCACGAAGATGCAGATGTGGCCGCCTCGTTTGTTCAGGCAATTGTAGAGGTTTTAATTAAAAAATCAGAAAGAGCACTCAAGAAGCATCCTTCAAAATCATTTGTTATTGTGGGAGGAGTGGCAGCAAATTCCCAAATCAGAGCTGCTGCCCAAAAACTAAGCGATAAAATGGGAGTCGAGCTTTGTTTGCCTCCAATAAAATGGGCCACAGATAACGGTGCAATGATCGCATTGGCCACATGGGATTATTTCAAAGCAGGAATCATAAAACCACCAAAAGTGCAATTGAATCTCACTATGTCAGAGTTTTAAAAAGTCCTGTCGAACCCCAGTTCGACAGCAAGTATCAATAAAGTTATCTGTCGAACTGGGGTTCGACAGCATAAAAGAAATAAATGACGACTGTTTCCAATGATATTTTGAAGGCTGCAGATATTCTAAAATCAGAAGACGTGGTAGCGATCCCCACAGAAACAGTTTATGGGTTGGCAGGAAATATCTTCAGTGAAAAAGCGATAAAAAGGATTTTTGAAGTCAAACAACGACCTCATTTCAACCCTTTAATTGTTCACCTCCACTCTATTGAGCAAATCGAAGAGATTGTTGAAGAGTTTCCCGAACAGGCTCAGTTGCTTGCTAAGCATTTTTGGCCAGGGCCATTGACCCTTATTTTAAAAAAGAAACCAGCAGTACCTGATATTGTCACCGCAGGAAAAGATACCGTAGCCATTCGCATACCGAATCACCCAGTTACCTTGAACTTATTAAAACAACTTCCTTTTCCCATTGCCGCACCAAGTGCCAATCCATTCAATAGAATCAGTCCTACAAGAGCGGCTCATGTCGAACAATATTTCAAGCACATTATTCCGATGGTTTTGGATGGTGGAGAATGTAAAAAAGGGATCGAATCTACTATCGTTGGTTTTGAAAAGGATGAAGTCGTCATTTTCAGATTGGGATCACTTTCAAAAGAAGAGATTGAGCAAGTGATTGGTAAAGTAAAAATTAAGAACAAGAAGGAAAAAGCACCAGATGCTCCCGGAATGTTAGCAAAGCATTATTCCCCGCTAACAAAGACCTTTTTGGTGGATGATATTGAAAAATTTCTGAAAGAAAATCCAGAAATGCAGATTGGTGTTTTGAAATTCATGGATATCGTTATGTCTCCTCAAATCAAACATGTAGAACTATTATCCCAAAATGGAGATCTAAATGAAGCGGCAGCGAATTTATATAATGCACTCCACAAGTTGGATAGTCTAAATTTAGATGCAATCGTTGCAGAAAAGTTCCCTAACCACGGTCTTGGTCAATCAATTAACGATCGACTAAAACGAGCAGCTACCTAATCTAAGTTGCGAACAATGTGGTAGCTTTATCAATGGTTTTATGGTTACACGGTTGAATTGTTTTAAAAACCATGAAACCATATAACAATTTAATCTTGAAGTTAGGAAAATTCTAACTCCTTACCACAATCAACTCACCGCCCTGATCCATTTTCATAACGACAGATGGCAATTCAGTTCTACTCTCTTTTTGTCTATAACGAACCACATAGTCAACACCAATAATGATGTCAGAGCTAACAGAACCAAAGTGTCCTTGAAATGGACGATCAGCCACAGCAGCCGAAGCAAAAACAATGGGCTTACCTAATCTTCGAATGGTTTGCTGACAAAATCTATCCTGCGTTAGTCGAATTGAAATAGTACCATCATTATTCAGAACCTCATTTGGCAAGTCTTTTGGATCATCGTAGAGAATGGTCAATGGTCTTTTGTGATATAGCATTAACGTCTCAATGCGTGGATGTAGATTTTTGACACAATCTTTTAGCATTTCAATAGAATCCACTAAAAGGATAAAGTCTTTTTCTTTGGGTTGTTTTCTTAGATTGAAAATCTTTTCGATGGCTTGCGGATTGGTAGCATCACAACCAACTCCCCAAATAGTGTCTGTAGGATAAAGAACAATACCGCCGTTTTCAATAACATTTACCACCTTTTCAACCTCGTAAAATTCAGTCATATTAATTAGGTTACAGTCAGAAAATCAAAAATTGAGTACACAAAATCTATAATCATAGTCTCTACAAATGCAGAAGGCCAGAACATATACGATATTTCACTCCAAATTATTATGCGACAAATAAGATGATTTTTTTAATTGTCTTATATACGGCCAAAGGATTTTTACGTTCTAAATATCGTAGTATTTATAAAACCAAAAGTTGAACCTACTTGTCTGTACAAATGAAAATAGTTAATTTCACAAAATATCTGAGATTGACTTTTACATCTCGAAATTTTGATTCACTTATGAAAAAAATCACCCTCGCTATTCTGATTAGTACATTTTGCCTAACCTCTGCCCTCGCAAGACACATCATTGGGGGGGTTCTTACCTACGAATGTTTGGGTGATGGAGATTACGAATTTACCATGAAAATGTATCGGGATTGCCTTTGTGAACGTTGTGCAGATTTTGATCCAGTAGCGCCCATTGCAATCTATAGATGTGGAGGAGCAACGCCCTGTTCTACACTTGATCAGACAGATCCTATTTTTGAAATTGGTGTTGGCCCACCAGTGATAGACAGGGTACCCAATCCTGAGTATCCTTGCTTAATTCCTCCTGATGTCTGTGTACAGGAGGGCGTTTACAAATGGAAGTTGAGTGATTACGGAATTTCGTTGCCCGTTGCAAATGAATCTTATCACATTGTATATCAACGGTGTTGTAGAAACGAAACGATTGACAACCTAATAAGACCGGATGATCAAGGAGCCACTTTCTCTGTAGAAATCACACCTTTCGGACAGCGTGAATGTAACAACTCAGCCGTTTTCAATGCCTTCCCTCCTACTATCGTTTGTGCAGGACAACCTATAGATTTTGACCATTCTGCCACCGATCCAGATGGTGACGTAATCGTATATGAATTTTGTAGCCCTATTCAAGGTGGTGGAAACATTCTAAATGGCCCTGCTTACAATTCTTGTAATGGTGCTCAACCTGATCCTCCGTGTCCGCCCCCTTATTCTGGTGTAAATTTCATTGCTCCTGATTTTACGGCCGCAGCTCCTATGGGAGGCGATCCTGTTGTTTCTATTAATCCAAATACGGGTTTGATTACGGGCGTGCCACTCTTACAAGGTCAATTTGTGGTGGGTGTTTGTGCTACAGAATTTCGAAATGGAATCCCCATAAGCAGAACCACTCGTGATTTTCAATTTAATGTTGGAAATTGTGATCCTACGGTAATTGGCTCTTTAGAAGCTGATGAGGTCATAGGGCAAGATACTTTCATCATTCGTCTTTGTGGCCAAAAAGAAACGACGCTTCAAAATACCAGTTTTCAACAAAGGTTTATTGATGATTTTTTTTGGGATTTTGATTTAAAGGATACCATCCAAACTTTTGAAGCTTGGAGTCCTTTTGTCACCTTTCCTGATACTGGAGTTTTTCAAGGAAATTTATATCTCAATCCAGGCGAAGATTGTGGAGATACTGCAAGAGTTTTTGTGAGTGTATTTCCGGCAGTGACCGCAGATTTTGATTTTGACTATGATACCTGTGTAGCTGGCCCCGTGGACTTTACCAATCTGACTACTGCTCCCGGAGGCGAGATTATTGACTGGAGATGGAATTTTGGAGACAACGAAATATCAAGAGAAAAAGATCCTTCACATGTTTATAAAATCCCTGGAGAATTGCCCGTCACCCTACAAGCAGAAGATGAAAACGGATGTGTAGGGATTTCTACAAAAATCATTACTTATTTTCCAGTGCCGGATCTAATTGTCATTGCACCAAGTGCCGAGGATGGTTGCCAACCTTTAGAAGTATTTTTTGACAACCTCTCTTTTCCTATTGATGAGAGTTATGACATTGATTGGGATTTCGGAGATGGTGGTTTCGGAAATGCTATCAGTCCAACTTACACCTACGAAGATGTTGGAACGTTTACTGTGAAGGTTGACATTACCTCTCCTTTGGGCTGTCAGACGGATACAACGTTTAATAGTTTAATAAATGTGGATGGTTCGCCTATCGCCGCTTTTGATTATAATCCAAAAGAAGTAACGACTTTCAATAAAGTAGTTGATTTTACAAATTTATCTGAACGTGCTGAAAGTGTCACTTGGGATTTCAATAATACCTTTAGAACCATCCAGCCTAATCCTACTTTCACTTTTAGAGACACAGGCCTTCATGTTATTACCTTGATTGCAATACATGAGAGTGGTTGCCGTGATACCGTTTCTGCACGCATTGATGTAGAACCTAGAGTCACCTATTACTTACCCAATGCATTTACGCCCAACAACGACTCCAACAATGATACTTTTAAAGGTGTTGGATTCTTTAAAGGCATGACCGACTTCACGATGCAAATTTGGAATCGCTGGGGCGAGAAA
This sequence comes from uncultured Saprospiraceae bacterium, assembly GCA_937924495.1. GTDB lineage: Bacteria > Bacteroidota > Bacteroidia > Chitinophagales > Saprospiraceae > JAGQWW01. The sequence continues at coordinate 3,472 of CALDSS010000112.1, read as the reverse complement.
ATTTTTGAAACCAATGACCCCGACGAAGGTTGGAATGGTCAAAAAAACAATATCGGTCAACCCGTCCCCAATGGCGTCTATGTCGTTACGGTGAAATATGTAGATCCGAGAGGTGTTCCGTATGAGTTGGAAGGGATTGCGACGGTGGTGCGGTAGATTTTTTGAAGTACAAGAGAACCTTACAAAAACCAAAATGAGAACTTTATTCACACTACTTATCACAATTTGGGGATCCTCTATTGGTGCTCAAATAATTGAAGATGTCAAGTTCTTAAAACCTGCAACAGCTGCACATACAGTAGATTTAGAAATCTATGAAATGGCAGAAATTGGTATCAAACTACCCACGGATTTAGTATCAAAATTTAAGAAAGGTAGTACCAGAAATCCCTATAATGAAAAAGATATAAAAATTTTTGCTGAACTCTTCGATGCCACATCAACCGCTCCAATTAGAATTTACCAAGGGTTTTATCTTCAAGAATTTGAGGTCACAGCCACTGGCCAAGCTGATTCAAATAACCCAAAACAAAGTGACTTTCCTTTTAGAATTAGATTCGCTCCAGAGCAGGTTGGAATTTATTCGTTAAAGATTCGTTTTCAAAATCAATTTAGGGACACTGAAGACTACAGTAAAATTTTCAGTGTAAATGTAATTTCAAGCAGTCAGAACAATCAGGGTTATTTGACTTTTGAAAATGGACAATATTTAGGTTTTTCTTCAGATAGCAATTCGACTTTTTTCCCTGTAGGAAGTGGCCTTTCTTACTATAAATATAATTCACTACCCGACCAACATGATTGGAATTTCCCAACAGGTGGCCATGCAGATTATAGCTCAACGACCATAAAAGATTTTAGAAATTTGCTCACTGAATTTAGCGACAATGGAGGCAATTTTATACGAATGATGTTGCTTCCTTACAATTTCGGGATCGAGTGGGATTGGCAATGGGATGGCTCATCCGATGGAGCACAAATTGGTTATCACAATTATCAATATCGAGCGCAAGACTTTGATGAAATATTACAAATCTGTAAAGAAAAAAATATTTATATCATGCTCTCTCTTTTCACTTACGAAATTTGGAGAGCAGGCGATCCTGATTTTCATGCAACTTATAATTGGGAAAATAATCCATACAAAACGATTGAAAACGTAGATGCACCTATCGACTTTTTTAGGAATGAACACGCGAAAGAACTTACCAAAAGAAAAATCCGATATGTCATGTCTCGTTGGGGATATCATCCCAATTTAGCAGCCATTCAAATAACGGCAGAGATGGATCATTCCATTTCATTTTATATCGGTAATCGACAGTTAATAAAAGATTGGAATGTAGAAATGGCGAGCTTAGTCAAACAGTTGGCGCCCACAAAATTGATTACTAACAGTACTGGAAATTATTTGGAAGGAGAAAGAATTTACGACAGTGATTTATATGATTTCGCCTGTTATCATTACTATACTCACTCCAAAAAAAGTGGGTATGAACACAACCGAGTAAGTCAATTATTTGCGCAAAGCGAAGCAATTGGGATTCCATTTATTGCTGGAGAATTGGGCTCAACGAATAGAGCATGTTCCCCTACCAATTGCTACCAACCGCACAATCCTACGACTCATAATTTCATTTGGGCAACAAGTTTTTCAGGAGCCTTTGGTACAGGCCTAATGTACGTTTGGGAACAAGTGATGCTTTATCCAAGAGCAAAATCTGTCAACCATTTAAAGCCACTCAAAACCTTTTTTGAAAACCAAAATTTGAATGATTACCAATGGAATCCAATTTCTACTCAATGTGAAGGAGCAGATTGTTTGCCAAGAAATTGGCCGTATTTGGATTGTACTTTTCTACCCGATTTAGTATCAATTAAAACTAATTCACAAACGGAATCAAGCAATGTGGAAGCTTTCGGATTGAGGAGTACTGGTAATGAAAAACTGATAGGTTGGGTTCACAACATGAACAACTATTGGTACAATTTGCCCTGCAACAAAGTGGAAGACGAAGTGCTTTGTGGCCCCAATTATTTAAATGTTGATCCGATTGAAAACATCACGATGCAGATTCCAAATTTAAACCCAGATGATATGTACAAAGTTAGGTGGTTTAGCACACATCCGTGGTTTGATTTAGACGGAAACGGTACAGATAATCTTGAAGGAGGAGTTATCACTCGAAGTTCATTTGACGAATTTTCAACCACTTTTTCAGTCAATAAAAACGGTGTTTTAAAAATACGAGTTCCTAACTTAATGACTTTAAATCCAGAACTAAATACCACCGAAGAATGGGCGCCTGATTACGCTTTTGAAATCACAAAAATTTCAAGTGCAACCGCTTCAACGCAGAAAAATCTTAATTTCAAATGCTTCCCAAATCCGAATGACGGAGAGCATCTTTTCGTTCAATTCCAATCCTCTGCCGAGGAAGATTATATGCTTTACATCTATGATTCATTAGGAAAACTCATAGAAAATAAAATTCTAAACGCTCCACCTGGAATGAGTAGAAACTTGGTTTGTATCGATTCCCAAATGCCGGGGTTATTATTTATTGTTTTAAAAAGTAAGAATAAGATTATAGCTACTCAGAAGATGATTTTCAACTGATTTAAAACTTTCTAAAATCCTTTATAGCTTTTTAGTATTCACTTCTGTGCCTTTTGTAGTTCACAAATCAAACATACTCATATTCCACTTCCGTCAAAAACAATCCATGCGCAGGCGCACTATGCGCCTTTTGTAAAATTGTCTGACTATCCAAAGCCGTTTTTACCGTTTCCAATTCCAGTTTTCCTAAACCAACATTCAGACACATTCCTACTATCAAGCGAACCATTCCGCGCAAAAATCGATCAGCAGAAATATGAAAAACCCAACGGTTTCCACCGTCCATTTCTACCCATTCACTTCTGGTTAATTTGCAAAAACGGGTTTTAGCATCTGTATGTGTTTTGCAAAAAGTATTGAACTCATCATAGTTTAAAAGCAGTTTTGCCGCTTCCTGCATTTTCTTAAAATCCAATTTTTCTTTATAACCAATGGACACCGCCGTTTGAGTTTCAAAAGGACTTTTATTAAAAATGATATGATATTCGTAGCTGCGCTTTTTGGCATCAAAACGTGTATGCGCATCATCTGCAACAGGAATCAAATCATACAAACTTATGTCCTTTGGCAGGAAATTATTCATGCGCCCCAAAAAGGCTTTGGGAAAGTTTTCATCAACATTCACAGCTGCCCACTGCTCTTCTGGCAAATCAAAATGGGCGTAAAATTTACTGGCATGCACCCCTGCATCCGTTCGACCGCACCCCACCATTTCGATAGGCGTACGCAACATGGTGGAGAAAGCCTCTTCTATAACTTGCTGCACAGATATGTCCTTCGGTTGCCGCTGCCAGCCGTGGTAGTTTGTTCCGTTGTATGCTAATTTTAGGAAGTAACGCATTTCAGTTGGCA
>CALDSS010000111.1 GCA_937924495.1 uncultured Saprospiraceae bacterium | reverse complement strand
TGAAACTTTATTTCATCATCAAAAACTTCTTAAACATCTTCAAAAGCTCACAGAATCATGATTCAACTTCCGTCAAATACATCACCAATCAGTCATAATTTGTACAATGCAAATTCTTTTTCAGGAATTGAATCTTTATTTTCTGCAATGAGTTTTTGTTGCTTTTTAGTCTTTTAGTTTTTAAAAACTTAGAAAAATGAAAAGTACGTCAAATTTTTCCAGTAATCTAAAATCGAAACAGGGCGATATTTATCAAAGAATCACCATGCTCGTCGATGACGAACTCCCGAGAGAAGAACGAATAAAGTTAATAGCTGAGATAGAAGAGAACCCCGAATGGAAAAAGATATATGAACAAGAAATGAAATTTAAAGCCTATTTAAATAAAAACGCATCCCATCAAAAAGCGCCAGCTTCATTAATCAATAACATCAAAGCCAATATTAAACTTCCTGCGGATAATTAAGTCCATTGATTCGTAATTGGTAATTCGCTAAAATCGCGAATTACCAATTACGATTTAAAACATCCTCTAAAACAAATAGGTATATCTTTCAATTTGTCGCTAATTATTTTCTCAAACATAGCATCCACACAAAGAATGCCTTATTTTTGCATTTAGTCTGCCACACAGCAATCTGAATTCCGACACACCTCCCTATTCAGTTTTAGTATCGTTGAAATAGCAACATTCCGATTTGAAGCGTTTTTTTTCTATTATATCTTTTTTTAAAATGCCTCACCAATGCTTGGCATTGTCTGCGTTTTTTTCTTCGTATAATAGAAAAACAACTCACCTCAAATTTGAAACTTTGTTACTTCAATTTTACTTAAGGTCTTAACTCTACACTATAAAACTAACAAGTCAGGCCCCTCCGACTCATTCATTTAATTACAATGTTACTGTAATTTAATTGCAGCTACAAAAAGACAATTTTACACAATGAGAAAAGAAAAGATTTGGGTGCTAATGGCCCTTTTATTTTCAGTTTCTGGTTATGGCCAATTGGTCACCTTCGAAGATTATCCGCTTCCGAACCAATTGTACCAACGCAATGTACAAACGAACATGGCGACCATCCCAGTAAAAGGATATATCTCCACTACTGGCTATACGCAGGTGAGAGTCCAAGTTACGAATGAACAGGGACAGCAAGTTACCCAGAGAAGCCAAAACATCAGCTACGCTGGAGGTAGGGCAAATTTCCAATTATCTATAAATATACCAGCAGCCAGAAACAACCATAATGTAACCTTTTCAGGTTTCAAAAATGGAAATTGGGATATATTGCGCTCAATTGATAGAGTTTTGGCAGGAGATATATTTATCATCAACGGCCAATCAAATGCGCAGGCTGCAGCTGCCCCGCATGAAACTGATATTGATGAATATACGCGTTCTTGGTACTTTTTACATGGATGGGGTACTTTAAATCTCTCCTTTCCAGGGCTATGGGGAGCACGTTTAGCCAAAAATATTTCGGTAAGTCAAAATTTACCCGTTGCTATTTTCAACCAAGCAGTTGGTGCCGAACCTATCAATACATATCTTCCAACCCTCACAAATAGCAATTACGCCTCTTTGTTAAAGCGTTTTGAAGATGCGAACATGACTACAGATGCAAGAGCGGCTTTGTGGTTTCATGGAGAGGCAAATTCATGGGGCACACCCACTGAAGAATACATGGATGATTTCAGAGCCATCAAAGAAGCATGGGAAAGAGATTATGGCATCGACTGGACTTTTGTTTATCAAATGCGATATGAATCTTGTACTTCTGAACGAGCTGAAATACTAGAGGCGCATCGTAGAATTGGAACTGAATTTTCAAATACAGACGCGCTTTCTACCACCAATGCAAATCATGACAATTGCCATTTTTATTATGAAAATGGATATCGTGAGTTGGGCGATAGGATGACAGAATTAGTAAAAAATCGTTTGTATGGTGGAAATAATAGCCTTGCCTATTCACATAATATTACTAAAGTTAGTATAGCGAATAACAATGATAGAAAATTGATTTTGGAATTCGACCAAAGTTCTTCTTTGAAAACAATTGGAAGTTTTCCATATCAAGATTTTAGACTGGAGCAGAGCAATGCTTCCATTATCGGAGGGAGAGTGACGCAGTCAAGCGTTGAATTGGACTTGAATCAACCGATACAGTTTGCCGAGGGCTTAAGTTATTTGGGACACAAAGGCGCTGCGCCCGGTTGGATTACCAATCAGGCAGATTTAGGAATTTTCACTTTCCATAATTTCCCAATCGCCAACGGGCCAGGTGGAAATGCAACCTGTGTAGCCACGTATTCTACTTCTAATCAACAATTAAGGGTTGAAAACTTGATTGGACAAGTAGTAACATTGAAAGTTTTCAAATCAGATTATTCGCAGGTTTATGCTTGCGACTCCTGGAGTACCCCTTGTGGTACTAATCAGAATGTAAATCTATCGAATGGAGAATACTTTATTCAAATCAAGACCTTTAGCGATAATGGTGTAACACCAATCTGTGATATTTTTGAAGAATTTACAATCGGAGGGACGACTCCAACCTATGATTGTCCAACACTTAATGCGAACATTGGCGACCCATGCAACGATGGGAATCCGAACACAACAAACGACGTTGTTCAAAACAATTGCAACTGCGCGGGAACAGTACCACCACCAACGGTAGATTGTCCAAACTTAAATGCAAATATTGGCGACCCATGCAACGATGGGAATCCAAACACAACAAACGACGTTGTTCAAAACAATTGCAACTGCGCGGGAACAGTACCGCCACCAACGGTAGATTGTCCAAACTTAAATGCAAACATTGGTGATGCTTGTAATGATAGTAATCCAAACACCATAAACGATGTCGTTACCAATAATTGCTTTTGTATTGGAACCGTCCCTCCGCCAACAGTAGATTGTCCAACGCTTAACGCGAACATCGGCGACTCCTGTAATGATGGAAATTCAAATACAACAAACGACACGGTGCAAAGTGATTGCACCTGTGCAGGCACACCGGTAGCTCCGCCACCTTCTGGCTGCAACGCAAGCTATTCTATTTCAAACAATGTGGTTAGTTTCCAAAATGTAAATGCTCCTATTTCTTTTGTAAAAATCTTGAAAAATGATTTTTCAACTGAATACGAATGTAATTCTTGGAGTTCTACGTGTCAAGTGAATTTTACCCATACCATCAATCAGACTGGAACTTATTATGTCCAAATTCAAACCCACCAGACTTGGACTTCACCAGCTGATTGTAATATTTTTGAAACCATAAATATTACCGCTCTCGGAGGTGGAGGCACCAATTCTGGAACATGCGATAACATAAGTAACGGCGGATTCATAACTGGCAACCAAGAAATTTGTCCAGGCGAAACGCCTACTCCATTTGTTAATTCTACCTTTCCTTCAGGAGGAAGCGGAACCATTGAGTATCGTTGGTTGCGCCAATTAGGTGCTTGTCCAGGTGCCTCGTCAGAAGTCATCCCTGGTGCTAATCAATCGAGCTATACACCGGAGCCAATAACAGAAACGACTTATTTTAGAAGACAATCAAGAAGAGTCGGATGTACGAGCTGGACGGCTGGTGAATCAAATTGTGTAGTAAAATTTGTTCCAAATGATTGTATAACCACTCCACCACCAAATAACGATCCTTGCGGGGTCAGTTATTCAATTTCTGGCAGTCAGTTGACTATCAGTGGATTAGATTTTCCAATCACTTCTGTCAAAGTACAAGACGCACGCACTTACTCGGATGTATTTTCTTGCGATGATTGGTCAAATCAATGCTCCAATCAGACAAGTGTTACGTTGCCTTCTGGCGAATTTCTGTTAGTCATTCAGACCTTTGAGGATTGGAGTACACCAGTTTGTAATATCAACGAAATGATTTCTGTCAATAGCAACAGACAAGGATTTGATTCCAATAATTTTACAAAAGAAAAATCTTCAGCTAACCCTGAATCAGTAAATAATCTCAGTTTTAGTGTTTTTCCAAATCCAGCCATTGAAGTATTAAACATTGGTATGGAAAATTATCTCGGAAAAGATATAGAACTTCGATTGATGGATCAATTGGGTAAAATCCATGCGACACAATCCATCATTCAAAATCGAGACAAAGTCCTCACTTTTCCGATTGATAATATTGGTAATGGAATGTATCTTTTAGTTGTCAAAACAAAAGATGAAAAACCTGTTATCAAGAAAATTTTAATTAAAAAGGGTTAGTAATCCATGAACATGTTACGACATGGCTTCCCGGACTTGAGCAATCGAGTTCGGGATTTTTTTTTGCTTGAAGGACATTCTGAGCGACTTTCTTGAACTTGCAAGAGGAATGAACCGGAAGGCGGATGACATGGACGGAGGCAGAATTGTACGCCAACCGTTTTGCCCTACTCAGAACAAAGTTTTCTTACTTTCGTGAAATCATGAATTCTTAAACAACTTCTATATAAGAACTATTACCTTCGCCGCCTGTTAGTTCACCAATCACCCAATGGCGAAAAATTTGAAAAATAAAAACAGCTTCGATATTTACCTGCTTTGGCGCATTGTCAAACTGGCGGCACCTTACAAAAAGGTGTTTTATTTCTCAGCGTTTTTAGCGGTGATATTGGCGCCCGTGGCCGTAGCTCGCCCTCGCCTGATTCAGGAGATGGTTGATGAATACATCTTCAAAGGAGACATACCAGGCATGACAACCATTGCCTTCCTCTTTTTAGGGGTTTTAGTTTTGGAAACCATGCTTCGCTACGCCTTTATTTATGCGACCAATTGGATGGGGCAGTCGGTGATTAAGGATTTGCGCATCAATGTTTTTAATCACATTACCAGTCTGCGTACCCGATATTTTGACACTACGCCCATCGGTACTTCCACCACACGAACCATCAACGATGTCGAGACCATCAATACCGTTTTCTCGCAGGGTGGCTTTACGATTATTGCAGATTTGCTGACTATCTTTTTTGTATTGATTGTGATGTTCACCACCAGTTGGCAGTTGACTTTAATTTGTCTGACGACGATGCCTTTCCTCATTGCCGCCACTTATATTTTCAAAGAAAAAGTAAAAGCTTCATTTCAACGTGTCCGAAAAGAAATACAACGCATGAATGCTTTTTTGCAGGAGCGTATCACGGGTATGAAAGTGGTGCAAATCTTCAATGCAGAAGAGCAGGAAATGAATAAATTTAAAAGCATCAATCGCGAATACACGCAGGCCAACTTGGATGCCATATTATACTACGCTATCTTTTTCCCAGTGGTAGAAATTATCTCTGCCGCCTCGTTGGGTTTGATGATTTGGTGGGGAGCGCAAGGCGTCATTGATGATGTCGTGACCTTGGGTGCGCTGATTGCTTTTCCATTGTATTTGGGTATGTTGTTTCGACCTATCAGAATGTTGGCGGATAAATTCAATACTCTGCAAATGGGCATGGTTGCTAGCGAGCGCGTTTTCAAACTTTTGGATAGTGAAGAGAAAATCCCCAACAAAGGCACAATTGACAAAGTAAAACTCAAAGGCTCCGTTCAATTCGAAAACGTAAGTTTTGCATACAACGAAATTGATTATGTTTTAAAAAATCTGACTTTCGAAATCAAACCCAACGAG
>CALDSS010000110.1 GCA_937924495.1 uncultured Saprospiraceae bacterium | reverse complement strand
CAAATCAGGGCTTTTGCCAAAGATTTACATGTCGATATTTTGAAAGTCCGAATCAATCGAGACTATTCGAAAGCGGCAAAATTTGATGCCAATGTAAATTTGGAAGACTTGGAAGTCATCGAAGTTTTTAGAAAAAAATGTAGTCGATTGCAGATTTCAAAAAAGGAAATGAAGGCGCTTGAAAATTCGTTTAAAGAACTGCAAGAAGGATTGATTCAAGATGGAAAATAAGGCTGTAATCTCGAAAACTTTATAAATTGTGAGATATGAAAATTACAAAATGCCTTTTATTGTTCTCCATTGTTGGAACTGGATTTAGTGGTCTATTTGGTCAAAATCCAAATTTACCTGCCCAGCATGACTATATCTGGATGAGTGGATATGGTAGTTTTCATGAGCCAAGTGATAATCCAGATAGTTTACCATTCGGTGGCCTAAGAATAGATTTTAATAATTATCCACTTTCTATAAATCGTGATTATCGAGAGATAGAATTTGAACATACATTAGGAATTATGTGTGATGAAAAAGGAGAGTTATTATTTTATACCAATGGAGATTCCATAATTAACCATCAAGAACAAACTATAGAAAATAGCGAGGGATTTAATGTAGGTGATTGGTTTACTCAGATCCGACTTAGACAAGCGATTGTGATTTTACCTGCTCCTGGCCACGAAAATGAATTTTATCTATTTCATGAACCAAGAGATGAAGAAGGTGATGTGACGAGCTTATACTATTCTAAATTAGATATGAATGAAAATGGGGGATTAGGGAAAGTTACTGAGAAAAGTATTTTGCTATTAAGTGATAGTTTAAACTTAGGAAAATTAACAGCAACTAAACACGCTAATGGTCGTGATTGGTGGGTATTGGTGCCAGACTTTTTTAATGAGTTTTATCATACAATACTATTGGACGAAACAGGAATAGCTTCTATTGACACTCAATATGTTGAAACCCCAATGACAACAATACATGGGGTTGGTCAAGCAGCTTTTTCACCTGATGGTAGTAAGTATGCTCGGTCAACCGCAGCCTATTTTCAGGAGGGAACTCATGTAGAAATTTTTGATTTTAATCGTTGCTCAGGAGAACTAACAAATCAACAAATTATTTCATATTCACCCACTACTACTTTGGGTAGACCAATCGCTTTTTCACCTAATTCAAGATTCTTGTATGTCATGGATAGTGGAATTTTTTATCAATTTGATACTTGGGAAGAAGATATTTTAGAGAGTGAAAAGATATTAGGCGAATGGGATGGATTTAGATATATGGATGTCATTCCTATCTTGCCTTGGATGGCACAATTAGGTCCAGACGGTAAGATTTATGTAGCGACTTCAAGTACCAATCCATATTTGCATGTTATTCATGATCCAGACATGGAGGGGGCTGCATCTCGATTTGAGGAGCGAGCAATCTTACTACCTACTCTCAATAATGGCACTATGGCTAATCACCCAAGCTATCGCCTCGGTCCTATAGATGGCAGTGTTTGCGATACTTTAGGTATTGATAACTTACCCGTTGCCAATTTTCGATATGAAGACTTTATAGATACATTTCATTTTAGGGATTTATCAGTGGGAGCACCTACCGAGTGGTTTTGGGATTTTGGAGATGGTAATACCAGTGATGTGCCACATAATAATCATATTTACAATAGTTCTGGTGAATATCAGGTTTGCCTTACGGTGAGCAATGTCAATGACAGTGATACTTGGTGTGATACGGTTAGTATTATTGTTTCAAGTACGAATGAGCTTGAATTTACATCGATAGAATCATTCATTTACCCCAATCCAACAGCAGGTGAAGCCTATTTAAATTTGAATCAACGACTTAGAAAATCATCATCCATTTTAATTTTTGATGCGCTTGGGAAGGAAGTTTTGCGGAAAGATTTATCAAAAGGTCAAAGAGTGTTTCCTATCGACTTCAAGTCATTTTCAGGTGGATTGTATTATTATACTTTGCAAACAGAAGGAGTGAAAATTGGAGAGGGGAAACTGGTGAAAACAGAAAACTAAGAATTCTCCACTTTCAACTTATCCCAATAAGACTTTACCATTGGAACAATTTTATTGTAGTTGTCCATCCCATCATCAACTCCCTGAGAACGAAGAAAAAGCTCGTAAATAAAGTCTCTGGTCTGCGGGAAAAAGGAAGGATATTTCTTCAAATTTTCATTGATGGTATTGAGGTCAAGCACAATGCCTTCTGGTAGTTCGTCTCTAAATTTTTGATATTCTTCGGGTTCATTTCTTTTCCATTCAGAAGCTAAATAACGCCAATAAGTGAGGTGCCCAACGTATCGGACAAATAAGTCGTTGGAGTGAATACATGCAAGATATGCCCAAAAATTGCAGGTGCCTTCATCACCAAAACCATAACCATGCGCCATCTCATGCGCCATGACAAAAGGCTTTTGAAGCGGATGCAGGGCAGCGTCAATATGACCTTCGCCTACAAAGGGCAGGTATATTCCAGAAGAATTAAATCTAAATAAAATGCCTTCTGGTTTGAGTTCACGAATGTTGACTCGACCATTGGTAGGGTAGTCGTATTTTTCCAAAACTCCTTCCAATGATTCGCGCATCAAATCTTCCAACCAAAGTGGGGAATGCTCTGAGGTGACAGGCGATTGTGGTGAATAATCGCTCACGCGAAAAAGACTTTTCCGCATTTCTGCAATGATGTGGGTTTGATCTTCTATATGTGATTTTAGATTTTCTAATTCGATAGGGTCAGTATTTAATTCGAGCTGTTCTTCAACTGCAATTCTTTTATAGTTGAAACCCCACAAAAGCATGAAAGAGAAAACAATAAATCCAATCAAATTGGCAAATGAAAGTAGCGAGTAGAGCAATTTTCTACGAAAAGAATAAAGACCTCTGAAATGTCTGAAACTGAAAATTATTCCAGCGAAAGCGAATAAAAAGAAAAAATAAAAAGGGGGGAAAGGAATTTCAGGAACTATCGAATCCATCCATTCTCTGATTCTTAAAAAGAATCCTCGACTATAGTTTTCTTCAATATATGAAACTGGCAAAATAGCTCTTGTCAGAAGCGCTAAAATGCCTAAGGTCAGCCATATTTTTTTTGTAAGTAATAGCATGGAGTCGAATGAAATCCTGCAGTAAATTGCAAATACTTTACGTCAAATGAAACCATTTATGACTCGATTGAGCAATCATTAACTTTTGATAAAGAATATATTCAATGCGAATTAAAGTTGAATTTCTGATAGCACCTTGCTTTAGCAAGGTGATTATATAGAAAAAATAGGTGGCTTTAGCCGAAAACAAAGCGGATGTTCGGCTAAAGCCAGCCAATGTTACCTTTTTACACCAAGCTAAAGCTTGGTGCTATTAATTTGATACTGTCTTTTTGTAAGGCTTATAAAAACTATATCTCAACCTTTGATTGGGTTATGGATTTAATATATTCCAATCAAATTGCCAGATTATTCAGGAAGTAGATCCCAACCATAACCACCTCCATTGTGATAACTGTAGGTGGAGGAACGAACCAAGCCGTTTTCAGGACTGAAGACATGGGTATAACCGCTTAATTCATCTTGCATTGGACGATTGTTGATCATTACATTTAGATGTGAGTAGTTTTTGTTAAACAACTCATAGTCAGTCAGATAACCAGTTTGAAATATCATTTGAAAAGGAAGGTTGGTTTTCCAACTTTCCATTTCAACTTCCAAATCATCATATTTTGAAGTTATTAATTGGTCATTTTCATTGATGTGAATAAGGCGGCTTTTAAGCCTAAAATGAAGATTTTCTATCTCAATATTTTCCTCTTCAATTTTTAGTAAGAATTGAATGGATTGGCTGGGAAATGCCACATTATTTTCACCATTTAAAGAAGCAGATTTTGGAGTTAGTCGCTCCTCGACTAAAAATCCATTATTGGTAGATTCAAGAATTTCAATTTCTAAAGTATCGTTTTTGTATTCAAAATTTTGATTGTTCTTATCCTTGATGTCTTCACCAATGAGCAACAGATATTGACTTTTTTGACCAACCTTCGGATTAGAAAAATTTATTTGATTAGATATGATTGCAGGTTCCGTTTCAGTAATTGGGTTTTCTTCCTTTTGACAGGAGAAAATGCCCAACAGGAAAATTCCTGTTAGGGCAAATAATAATGTTTTTCTCAAAGTATGTCGAGGGATA
>CALDSS010000109.1 GCA_937924495.1 uncultured Saprospiraceae bacterium | reverse complement strand
ATGAGGAGAAAGATATCGTTGGTAGAGCAGATCGTTTTATTTTTCATTCAGATATTCTTTTGGAGGAATTTAAAAATATCAATCGGAGTTCGATAGAGAATCGACATTTCCATGATGATAATTATCAGATCATTTCATTGTACTTGGCTTTTGAATTTCCAGAAGCGTATGCTTATTATGATTTTGAAGTTTTTCAGGCTTTTTTAAACAAATTGGGTGTCAAGAATCTTCCTCAAGTCAATGATTTGAATCGCTATTTTAAAGTAATGAATACGGTTTATAAATTTATTGAGAAAGATGAGGAGTTGATGTTGTTGCATCAGAGACGATTGGGGGAGAAGCATTATTCTGGAAAATCTTTATTGCTGGCTTTTGAGTGTTGTGTGGTTGCGTTAAAATAAAGAATGGAGGCTTGTTAATAGCCTCCATTCTTAAGTTAAATTATAATTTTATGAACTTCTTTATTTGACGGATCCCATTATTATCAAAAATTTCTAAAAAATAAATTCCATTAGATAAATACTCAACATTAATTTTGGATGATTGGCCTATATGTGAAACCTGTTTACCTTGAAAATCATAAATAATAGCGGATTTAATATTCTCTGAGTTGATGTTTAAAACATTATAAGTAGGATTTGGATACAAAACCAAGTTTCTATCAATTTCGACTTTTTCTACATCCACAATTTCGTTGCAAGGAGTCCAACCAGGATAAGGTTGTTGGAAGTATCTTAATCCAAATATAGTTTGTAATCCAAGACTTTCTACTTCTTTTTCAATGTTTACATGATGCCAATTCGCGGAATTTACTGTTAAATTATTTTCAACAGAAAGACATTTAAAGAAAGTATCTCTTGACCAATCATATGGGGTTGCTAATTGATCGGTGTAATGTTCTGTCAATAACGAACCTTGAGCACATTGATTTTCAAATTCAGATTTATCCCAAAAAACTTTAACTGGTTGATTTTTGGCCCATATATAAATAAGAATATCAGGACCTCCCCAACAACCGTCAGCTGCTCCGCCAATTACTTGTTCAGCTGATGTGATAATCTTTTTTGATAATTTTTCTCTTGACCAACCACCTGTAGGCATCGGCCAGTTTATTAAAGTGCCGGCTCGTACTTCAAATAAAGAGTTGAAGGGTTCTGTAAGCTCAACTTCTCCATACTCTGGATCAATATCAAGTGTTGCCATAGAATCATGTCCAATAATAACAGAATCTATATTGCCTATTGCATCTTCAAACCAGATAGTTGTACTGAAAGTAGCAATTCGATTTTGAGAATACCCTATAAAGGATAAGATATTAATACAGAAAGTAATATAAAATATTTTCATTCTGATTGTTTTACTACATTAAGTGAATAAACCCGATCATCAACAAGAAAAATAAGTGAATGAACCCCATCTGATAAATTATCAGATTGCACTGTATGACTATACGAACCGGGTAATAAATCGGTTGGTGTAAGAATGTTTATTGTTTCCGACGGGTTTATAGCATTTACGAGAAAAACACTTAAACTTCTTGGTTGAGTTAATTCATATTCAAAACTAAAGGAATTTTGATGTGGATTAGGAGAAGGTTTTAATAATAAGTGAAAATCTGGCTCCTCTGGATCACAATTAATTGGAGGCAGTGTACAACTGATTTCTTTTGATTTTTGTTTACCACATGGACTTTGAACTGTTAATTTTATAGTATAAGTTGTATTTGGTTGAAAACCGTGTGCATATTGACCACTATATTTTAAATTTTGACCAATACAATATTGATTTGGGGCAGAACCTGTTATCCAATTTGTAGAATATATTGGAGATGTTTGTGCTGAACTGCTACCAGCAAAAAATTCGATTAAATATTCGCTTTCATTCATGCTCGCACCAATACTAAAACAAAATGCGCAGTTTTCTGTCATGGTAGTATTGGGTATGATTTCAATATTTGGCATTGGCGGTGGGCATGCATCCCCAATTACCTCTATGTATTCACAATACTCTTCTGTGCTTAAAAGTTCTACCATTCTTCTAATTTGACCTTCAGTAAACGCTCCACAATAATCCACATATTTAGAATATGCCATTACATTGTTATTTTGATTTCCCCAGTTACAGCAAGGATGTTCTTCTGTGCAAGGAAGTTCTGGCTCACATGCATTCGGAAATTCTTCTATGCCATCTCCATCATAATCCCACCCTGGTGGGCCATTTGGATAACTATTTTGGTCATAATAATGATCCCAGCATTGTTTATTTCTTTCACTAAAATCAATCGTTCCATCGCAATTAAAGTCAAAATCAATTCCTAATTCAGGAGTATCACTTATCCCGTCACTTACCCAAGAATGGCCTAAACCTAATACGTGCCCCATTTCATGATTAAATAATCCACGTCCAAAATTAGTAGTAACCATTGAATGACCAGGTGCACCATCTGCTTCTCCTGAAGCCTGATTATGATTGAGAAAATAGATGTTAAACTCTGTATTTGAGTTAAGGCCAAATTGATTATTTAGGTTAGTGATACCTCCTAAGTTTACACCATCATTTTTTTGTTGAGAATTGCAGTGGAATATAATATCATTAAGGACCCATCTTATTGGAACACATTGAGGTTCTGGAGGGGGATTAGCGCCTGTATTCCATTGCTCTCGATTGTTTTCTAAATGAGCATTGGCATTATTTATCATTTCCTCTGCTTGTGCTATTGCATCTTCTTTTGATACATTTTGATTTGGGTCAGGATGTACTGAACCCGTACAATCATCTTCAAGAAAATAATGAATATTTACTTTCAAGTAAATTGGAATGCAATGTTCTATTATTTCATCTACATCAAAACAGTGATCTAATGATTCAGGATCGAGTGGATTCGGAGGTGTAGAGGGGTTGTTTCCACAATCATGAAAACCTTGAGCTGCTAAATTAATAACGGTTAAACTGAATGTGAGTAGTAGAAGTAGAATTTTTAATGAAAGGGTACGGGGGGGGGATTGTTAGGTAGTTCATAACTAAAAGTTTTTTGGTTAAATAATATTGCAAAATAACAATTTATGTATTTGAAGTGTTTGAAGAATATTGTAAATGTAATGTGAAATACAAAATATTTACTTAATTAAGTTTATTGGGAACTTCCATTTCTCATAAAGCAAGTAAGCCTCATTCTCTGCCCCATATTTTCGATTAAAATCGGCTATAGTTGGGATGTTTGACCCCTCAAAGTCAAAAACCTTATCTTGATTGGCATTGGCTCGCATGATTTCACTCAATAAATAGTGCGTTGCAGATTGTTGTTTGCCTTTTAAGTTTGACCAAACAATCAAATTAATAATGCGAGTAGGAGAGTCTAATAAAAAGGTAGAGGATAAAACTTCACCATTTTGGCTATAAGCTGTTTTTATCAATCCTTTTTTCTTTTCAATGCAAGTGGTTAGGAGTTGCTGTAAAATTTCAATTTGTGAATTGGATAAGTTCACTTTTTTGATGGCCATTTCTTTTTGAAAATGGATCAGATGTTCTTCAACACTCAATGGTTCCTTAATTTTTACTCCTAACTCTTTGGCACGTTTTAGATTTCGTTTTAGACTTTTAGAGAATTTTTTTTGGATTTCTTCAAACGAATGGGAGAGAGGGAGGCAATGATTAGCTCTTTCTCGAAAATTTTGATGCTCATATTGGTTTTTAAAATTAAAAGAGATTTGAACACGCCAGTATTTTGAAGGAATTGCTTCCAAAAATTCCTGAAAATCTTCTTGAGAAATAGTTTGATTTGATATAATTCCCAGTTGTTGAGTGAAAAATGGTTGGTAAATCTGCGGGATTCCGAATTTTCGATTCCAACAGAAAGGGAGAATTGTAGAGTAGTCATCAGCAATTAATGCACTCCATTGTTTTTGAGCCACAATATCAAGATACCATGAAAAGGAGTAGGGGAAACCATTACCATAAGATTCGACAAGGGCATCCCATTTTTCTACATCAATTTCCGATCTTTTTAAAAGTTGAATTTGCATTGCGGGCTGAAAATACAAATGGCAGTGCGAAAACCACACTGCCATTCGAACTACCGAAAAAATCGGTGATTATTTTCCTGATAAAAGGCTCTTGTATCGTGCAGGATCATTAATTAGATCAACTGCTTCTTTTATTTCAATGTCGTTTCTCAAGCCAATCTGAATTTTTCCATTTTGGAAGTAATAACGACCCGCGATTTCTTTTTCGATCAAATCAATGATAGCATCTTTGTGTTTATTTAAATCGTTCTTTTTGGATTCGATGATTTTGTTTTCAAGACTTTTTAAATCACTTTCTACCAAATAGCCATCCTCTTTAGAGCGCTCTTTCATTTGCTCCAATAATTTTTCAGTCTCTGTATCATAATCAAATCCTGTTTTGTCCAAAAAAGCAATGAAATCATTCCAATCTGTAAAGTGAAAATCTTCAACAGATGCAACAGTTTTGTTCTTTAAAGCAAATTGAGTTACGTAGTCGAAAATCAAATGCTTATCCTTGAGAGTAGCTAAGATATTTGAATTGTCATCAGGATCGACGAATAAATCTGGTTTTACACCGCCGCCATCCAAAACTTTACGTCCTGCACGTGTTTTAAACACCTCTCTTTTCTCATCTGGAATATCAACTGGTTTTCCCTTTTTATATTGAACACTTTGGATACAGCGTCCACTTGGGATATAATATTTAGAAGTTGTGACCTTTAATTTTGAATTGTAGCCAATGTCGTGCATGTTTTGCACTAACCCTTTTCCATAAGAACGTTGGCCAATCAAAACACCTCTATCCAAATCCTGAATTGTTCCAGAAACGATTTCAGAAGCAGAGGCAGAGTTTTTATCAATCAAAACAACCAATGGCATATCCATATCAACTGGATTGTTCAAAGTTTTGAAACTTCTATCTCTATCCTGGATTTTTCCTTTGGTAGAAACAATTACTTCTCCTTTTGGAACGAATATATTACAGAGATTTACCGCTTCTGTCAGAAGACCACCTCCGTTGCCACGAAGATCAAGGACAAGTCCTTTTAGATTTGGATTTTCTTCTTTTAGCTTTTTGAAACCATCAGCAATGTTTTTTCCCGCTTGACGGGTAAAAGTGGTCAAAACCACATAACCAACATCTTCGGCAATCAATCCCGAGTAAGGAACATTTTCAACACTTACTTCTTCGCGAGTCAAAGTTACCTTTTGAGTTTTGCTTTCGCCTGGACGTTTAATCGTTAGCTCCAAAGAAGTACCTGGATAACCTTTCATAACATCGTTGACGTCCTCAGCTGATTTGCTCAGGGCTGAGCGACCATCAATTTGCTCAACAATGTCTCCAGCTTTCAAGCCAGCCTTTTGAGCAGGTGTGTTTTCGAAAATTTCTGTGATAGTTGGGTAGCTGTTCATTAATGCGAACTGCGCTCCAATACCTGTATATTTTCCTTCTGTCATAAATCGATAACCCTCAATATCTGATTCGGAAATATAATTGGTGTAAGGATCGAGTGATTCCAACATTGCATCAATTCCGACACGCATCAATTTTGATGGGTCTAACTCATCTACATAATAGGTATTGAGTTCTCGATAAAGATTCGTGAAGATTTCTATGTTCTTCGAAATCTCGAAATATTTGCCATGATCACCTTTAAAAGTGGTCGTAGAAACGGTTGTTCCTAAAATAAATAGTGCGACAAGCGTAACTAAAGTTGAAGTATATTTTTTCATATATTATAAAAATATAATTATTTACTACTCAGGAGATAGTTTTCTAACGTAAATCCCTGAAATAGATTTTCTTCCGACGAAATTAATTGCAAAAATTTAGCCGCAAAGGCTTGAGAGCGTGTGAGAAGGTGTGCGTGTGAGAAAGCGAGCGTGTGAGAAAATGAGAATTTTCTCACACGCTCGCTTTCTCATTTGCTATTTAATTCGTTCCGCTTCTTGAGTTGCTGCTCTTTTTAGCACGTTTAGCACGTTGCATTGGGTTTTCTTGTTTTCTATTTTGTTTGAAAAGCTCGAATCGACTAATTTGTTGACGAGGTGGATATGTGTTGTTTGAAGTATCTACATCTGCGGTTTCGAGATATGGATCAAGATTTACTTCTTTCAATTCCTTACTGCTCGTGAATACTTTTGAAACTTTCTTTTGATTGTATCTCCAAATTTCTGCCGGAATTTTATGCAAATCTTTCGATCCATCTGTATAGATCATTTCAAAAATTAAGGGCATGACCAAGCCACCTTTATTCTCAAAAGTAATCTCGTAAAAATTATCTGAATTTTTTAACAACTCTTTTTCTTCTTCTGAAAGGCTCTTTAAGTATCTCTGATACGCTTGACGATCTAGACTGTTAATTTCAAAAACATTTCTATCGGTATAAAAATCTCTCAAAGAGCGATCCTGCTCATCATAGGTTTGAGCAATTTCTTCTTTGTTTCTATAATGCTCAATATCTTTTGGTTGTTCTTCGGCTTGCCTTTTGTTTTTAGCAAATTCAATATCTGGGTTTTTGGTATTGAAATTATACGCTTTAATATTATCAATCGCAATATCACAATGGTCGGTTGTGTAAAACCAGCCCCACCAAAACCAATCTAAATCAACCCCTGAAGCATCTTCCATACTTCTGAAAAAATCTGCAGGAGATGGATGTTTGAATGCCCAGCGCTCGCAATAATTTTTAAAAGCAAAATCAAATAATTCTCGTCCCATGATGGACTCCCTCAAAATATTGAGTGCTGTTGCGGGCTTACCATAAGCGTTATTTCCAAATTGAAAGATAGATTCTGAGTTGGTCATGATTGGAGAAATGTTTGATTTGTCTCCTTTCATGTAGTCCACGATTTTGTGAGCAGGACCTCTTCTTGATGGGAAGTCTCTCTCCCATTGAACTTCTGCCAAGTGCTGCACAAATGAATTCAAGCCTTCGTCCATCCAAGTCCATTGTCGTTCATCAGAATTGATAATCATTGGAAAGAAGTTGTGACCAACTTCATGGATAATTACACCGATCATTCCGTACTTGGTTCGCTTGCTGTAAGTGCCATCTTTTTCTGGGCGACCAAAGTTGAAGCAAATCATCGGATATTCCATTCCAATTCTATCTGCATGAACAGACCATGCTACTGGGTATGGATAATCAATAGTGTAATGACTGTACCATTTCAAAGTGTGCGCAACTGCTTTTGTAGAATATTTTTCCCATAGCGGATTGCCTTCTTTTGGATACATGGACATGGCCATCACTACTCGCCCATCACTCATTTCAACACCCATAGCATCCCAAATAAATTTTCGAGAAGAAGCAAAACCAAAGTCTCTTACATTCTCTGCTTTGAACTTCCAGGTCTTTGTACCAGAAGCTTTGCTCTTTTCATTGTTCTTGGCTTCTTTTTCAGTTACAATGAGAACTGGTTGTTCTCGCTCTTTTTCAGCCTCTCTAAAGCGTTCTAACTCTTTTTGTGATAATACATCCGACTCGTTCTGTAAAACGCCTGTAGCGCTTACGTAATGGTCGGAAGGTACAGTTATATCTACCTCATAGTTTCCAAAAGGTAAAGTAAACTCTCCGCGACCTAAAAACTGTTTGTTCTGCCACCCTTCATCATCACTATAAACGGCCATGCGAGGAAAGAACTGTGCAATGGTATATAAGTAATTATCGTCCTCTTCAAAATACTCAAATCCAGAACGACCACCAATCTCCATTCTGTCGTTTATGTTGTACCACCATTTAATATCAAAAGAAACAGACTCTCCGTTTTTTAGAGGCTGAGGAAGGTCTAATCGCATCATGGTTTTGACTATCGAATAGTTCATTTCTTTACCTGAAGTATTCTTGACATAGTCGATATTGAAACCTCCTTCAAAGGTTGGTGTGATTGATTTAATCTCTTTGAAGGTCATTCTTTCGTTTATCTTATTCTCTCTGATTTTATAAGTGTCAGAGTCTTTTGCTCGCATATTTTGGTCTAACTGAATCCATAGGTAGGAGAGTTGGTCTGGCGAATTATTGTGATATGTGATAGTTTCTTCGCCATAGACTCTTTGTTTGTCATCGTCTATAGTAATCTTCATCTTATAGTCTGCCTGCTGTTGCCAGTACAAATGACCAGGTGCTCCCGATGCAGTTCTATATACATTCGGAGTTGGTAGCTCTTCATGTAATTGCTGAAATTTATTTCTTTCAGGTCTATCCTGAGAGAAAAGATTTATACATAAAATGATTAAAAATGATAAGAGTAAACTTCTTCTCATGGTAAAATATATTTTGAATGTTCCACGTGGAACATAAAACCTTACAAGAGGTTTAATGCAAAAATTATTCTGAAAATTAATAAAGAAGTGAAGGTAGGATTTTGGGGTGACATGTGAGCTTAGTAAGTCTCTAAATTGTCTTGCAGTTAATACTTCTTAAGTAGCCAGTCTTTAAATGAACTGTAATTGTTTTCCATCTTAGTCGAGTGCTTTTTTCTTGATTTTAAAATTTCCAACCTTTTTGGAATCTCAATTTTGCTTTGCAATATATCTTCCATATCATCAATGAATTTAGAAGGATGGGCAGTTTCAAGGATAACACCTTTTGTATTAGGGTGTTCTCTTTGATATTCTTTTAATGCTAAATATCCTACTGCTCCATGAGGATCAATGGTGTAATTGTATTTCTGAAAAACCTCTTTTACTCCTTCTCTTGTTTCGTTATCATAAAAGAAGTAACCAGAAATTTCATTTTTGATACTGTTCCACGTGGAACCATATAGATCCATCATGCGCGCAAAGTTAGATGGATTGCCAACGTCCATTGCATTGGATATGGTTCTTACAGATGGTCGAGGTTGGTATTTTCCTGAGAATAAATACTCAGGGACAACATCATTAGCATTGGTAGCAGCTATGAAATGATGAATAGGTAAGCCCATTCTTTTTGCAAAAAGACCTGCAGTAAGATTTCCAAAGTTGCCACTTGGAATGCAGAAAACAACATTGTCTTTGGCTCCTTTGATTTGTTTAAAGGCCTCGAAGTAATAAAACGATTGAGGTATCAGACGAGCAATATTGATAGAGTTAGCTGAACTAAGTCTTATTGATTTATTCAAATCGGAATCTAAGAATGATTGTTTTACCAAGGCTTGGCAATCATCGAATGTACCGTTGATTTCAACTGCTTCAATATTTTCTCCCAGAGTTGTTAGTTGCTTCTCTTGCAGCATACTCACTTTTCCAGAAGGATAAAGTATTACGACTTTGACTCCAGCCGTTTTATAAAAACCAGCGGCTACTGCCCCACCCGTATCTCCTGATGTAGCCACCAAAATAACCAGTTCTTTTTCTTCTCCTTGATTAAAGTATGACATCAACTGAGCCATGAATCTTGCTCCAAAATCTTTGAAAGCTAAGGATGGCCCATGAAACAATTCAAGTACTTTTTTCTGTTCATCCAAATTGACAACTGGTGCTGGGAAAGTGATTGAGTTTTCAATTATCCTTTTTAAATCCTTTTCAGGAATGTAATTGCCAATTAGAGTTTTTGAAACCTCAAAAGCAATTTCCTGAAATGAATGATGCTCTAAACTTCTAAGAAATGAATCAGATAGTTGAGGAATATGCTCGGGCATGTATAGGCCATTATCAGGTGGAAGTCCTTTCAAAACAGCTTCTTTCAGAGAAACCTTGTGTTTTTTATTTTTTGTGCTATAGAGAATCATTGCGTAATTAATTGATAATCAGTTAGTTGTGTGTGTTTTTTGCAAATTTTTTGCCAAGAAAAAAACAGTTTTTTCTATTTATTTAAAATGAAAATTTAATCGATTGTTGCGTTAAGATATTATTTAAATTTTGTGCTTGAAATTTGCAGTAGATTCAAAGTAAATTTGCAACATGAAAATTTTAATGGTCTGTCTTGGAAATATTTGTCGCTCTCCTCTTGCCGAAGGAATCCTAAAAGCAAAAGTGGAAGCAAAAGATTTGGACTGGGATGTTGAGTCTGCTGGCACAAGTAGCTTTCACAATGGCGATTTGCCTGATCCTCGTTCAATAGCAGTTGCTAAAGCTCATGGTATAGATATTACGGATCAGCGTTCTCGACTTTTTGTAAAAGAAGACTTAGATGAATTTGATTTGATATTGGCAATGGATAGTTTGAACTATCAAGATATTTTAAGAAAGGCTTCAAGTGAAATACAAAAACGAAAAGTAAAACTGATTATGAATTATGAAAAACCAGGCTACAACCAAGCCGTCCCCGATCCCTATTGGAATAGTGATGGCTTTGAAGGTGTATTCCAAATGTTGGATCGTGCTTGCGAAAAAATTATAGATCAATACCAATAAAATTCCTTGCGATATTCAGTTTCTCTCCGTAGAACCACTTATTTATTTTGAATCAATCCTTCCAAATTATTTTCATTGAGCACTTATTTAATTGTTAAAGTCCTTTCTATTTAGGAATAAAAGTAATTGACAAAACACTTCTTTTCTTTATATCTACTCTCTTTATATTTCGCTTTTTTTGATTTAAAATTCTGATTATCAATTATTTATAGTTGTGTTAAAATAATTAACTGTTTTGTTTTAAACGAATAACAAATCACAAAACGGTCTCGTCGAGCAATTACACCCCTAAATTATTTATTCACCTTAAAATTAATTGCCATGAGACCTTACATGCAGATTATCGCTTTGATGCTGTCGATATTGGCTACAACAGTTAGCCTAAATGCACAGCAATTGATCCAACCGCTCAATTCTGGCTACTGGAGTTTTGGGTTGAATACTGGAAAAGCTTACCAAAGTAGTGACCTCGATGCTTCTCCAAGTGGATTCGGAGTGGGAGCAACTTTTGGAAAAAATCTTTACTACAAGCCTGGTGCTGTTTTGGATTTCGGATTGAGAGGTAGGTTGAATTACAATAAAACCAAAGGATTGAGTCCGATTAGAAATTATAACATTTCTAACAATACAGCAGTAAATGGTCAGGAAGGATTGGATTACCTTTCGTTTCCTGATAAATTGGGAGAAGATCGTGGATTCATTTTTTCAAATCATAAAACAGATTTGGTAGAGGCTGGATTAGAAGGCGTTTTGACTTTCAATGAATTGAAAGAAAAAACGGGAATTAAGTTGTCTCTTTATGGTGGACTTGGTGGAGCAGTATATAATGTAAAGACTGATCAGGCCGATCAAAATGGCAACGAATATTTTGAAGGATACGCAAGTGTGAATGATCGTGGCCCAACACGTGAGATTAAGAGAAATCTGCGAAGTGCAATTTTGGATGGCGTTTATGAAAGTCAAGCTGATGGTTTTGAATTTGGACCAAAAGCAGGCATCATGCCTTCCATTGGAGCAGAAGTAGGATTTCAAGTGTCTCCTAAGTTTTCAATTGATTTAGGGCATCGCACGACTTTTTCAAATACTGATTTGTTGGATGGTGAGCAAGGAATGAATGGAGATAATGACATTTTACATTATACCTATATGGGCGCAAATGTCAATATTAACAAAAAAGAAAAGGCATACTTAGCACCAGAAATTACCATCCTGCAGCCAAGAGATGCAATTGCCACTGATGTTCCTCAGATAAGAGTTTACGCAAAGATCAAAAATATTGAACACGCCACTGATGTGGAGTTGTTGGTAAATGGTCAGCCAAAACCTTTCAATTTTAGAAAAGAAAAATTGAGTGCAACGGTATTTTTAGATAAAGGGGAAAATAATATTGAAATCATCGCGGGTAATTTCGGTGGAGAAGATCGCCAAGTAGTACGTGCTTTTTATGAAGAAAGAAAAGTAGTCCTTCCTCCCCCGCCGCCGGTGAGAAACATTCCTCCGCCAGCGCCAACAGTTTACAGACCTGTGGTAGAAATTTTAAACACCAATCGAACGATTCGTGAGGATAGAATTCAAATTACGGGACGCGTAGGAAATGTTGATTTTGCTGAGGATATTCAATTGTTGGTAAATGGTAGAAATGAGAGATTTCGTTTCGATGCTTACCGTCAGGAAATTGAGGCTACCGTTTACTTATTGTCAGGTGAGAATGACATTATATTAAGAGCATTCAATGAGGCAGGTGAAACAGAGGATAGAATGATTATTGTTTTTGAAGATCGTATTCCTGCTCCAAGAGTAGAAATCACACAACCTGAACCTCAATTTAGAACAGGGAGAAATACGGTTAAAGTAGTTGCTGAAACTGAGTTTGTTACAAGTAAAAGAGATATACAGTTTATCGTCAATGGAAGAGAAATTCGTCATTTTGATTTTAGAAATGATTGTTTATCCAAGGTGGTAACATTAGAAGAAGGAAGAAATGTAATCAGAATTCGTGTGGACAATCCTACTGGTTTTGATGAAACGAAGGTGGTCGTTTTTCACAAAGTAGTTCAGCCTGATTTGAGATTACCAATCGTAAAGATCCTTTCTCCGAAAGATCATTCAACGCATACCAAAAAGATAGTTGAATTGGTAGCAGACATTGCTGAGGTGAATCGCAAGCGAAATGTTGAATTATTGTTAAATGATGTAAAAATTAGTGATTTTGGTTTTAATGGCAGAACCTTAAAAGCAAATTTGACCTTGAAAAAAGGTTCTAATAAAATTACACTTCGAGTATCGAACACCGATGGTCGTGATGCACAGACAATGGTGGTAAAATTTGAGCCTAAGAAAGAAGCAGTAGTTATTGCTGGGCCAGTAATCAAGATTGCTACTCCTACGAACAATCAAACGGTATCCACCAAAACGATTACAATTAAAGGAGAAGTAATAAATGCAACCGCTTCAGTTTACGTTAATAGGGTAAAATTGACAAACGTGACCAAAAGAGGAAAAAACTTTACCGCTACAGCGAAATTGAAAGAAGGAGAAAATACAATAAAAGTAACTGCCACAAACCAAGGTGGTGAAGCAGAGAAAGTGGTGAAAGTCATTTTCAAAAAGAAAGAAGCTATAGTATTTACGCCGGTAATTGATATTACCAAACCAACTGATAAAGCAACTGTCAATAAAGCTTTCGCAAAATTAGAAGCAACTGTTGATGGAGCTGATAAGGTGGAAGTTTTAGTCAATGGCAAAAAATTGAGAAACGTTTCCCTTGACGGGAATAAATTGATTACCATGCTGAAATTGAAAAAAGGGACAAATACGGTCGAGGTAAAGGCAACGAATAGTGGCGGCATAACAGCCGAAGAAGTAACGGTCATCTTCAGAGATAAAGTAGAAAAACCTATTAAAGAAATTGAAAAGGTAAAAAATACAATAGTAAAATCGGCTCCAACATCAGGAGTTGGAACAACTTCAGACTCGTCAGTGAAAAGTAAGAAGAGCGATAGGCCGATCAAGTTAGGTGGTAAAGAAAATAGAAAGAATTTTTAAGGCCTAAAGAATTTAAGGTCGTTGGTGATAAAATCATTTTGGATAGCACAAGCAGTTCGCTTGTGCTATTTTTTTTTGATGTATCCCCTATTTTTTGTTGTTTGAAACTATTTTGTTATCAGATTATGGAAATTATAAATATTTGTGTTAATTGTGTTATAAATGTAAATATAAGTCCTGCCAATGAAACAATAGAGTTACTTTTAAACAATTAACATACTACAAAAACTATGTACATGAATGTCCTTCAAAAAGAAATGGAGGCTAAGCTGAAGATGCTATGGCCTGTCGAAAAAATTAAAGAAGCAGATTGCTATTTTTACAACATTCCAATTGAAAAGTACTTATCAACTACTACCGTTAAAGTTAGAGACAAGGGTGAGATGATAATGTTTGGAGGGTACTCCTACCTTTCTTTACACAAAAACAAGAAAATTGAACGTAATGCCCTTCGAGCACTCAAAGAATATGGAAGTGGAGGACACGGGGTTCGGCTGTTAGCTGGAACCACAAGTGTACATAGAAGGTTAGAGGAGAAAATTAGTGAATTTAAAGGTACTGAAGATGCTGTTACTTATTCTAGTGGGTATGTGGCCAATATTTCATCTATAAGTTCTTTAGTTGGAAGACATGATACTATAATCTCTGATCGGCTGAATCATGCCTCGATTGTGGATGGTTGCTTATTGAGTAGAGCAACCTTTAGAAAGTTCAGGCATAATGATATGAAGCATTTGGAAACGCTCCTCAAGCAGAACAATTCTGGAAGAGTTTTAGTAATTGCTGATGGTGTCTTTTCAATGGATGGAGATATTTTTGATTTACCAAGAGCAGCTTGGTTGTGCAAAGAGCATAATGCTCTTTTGATGATTGACGAATCTCATTCTATTGGAGTGATTGGAAAAACAGGAAGAGGGATAGAGGAGCACTTTGGCCTTCCTAAAAATAGTGTCGATATAAAAATGGGGACACTATCCAAAGCAATACCAAGCCAAGGAGGATATATTGCATCGAGCAAAAAGGTATGTAATTTTTTAAGACACCAATCAAGAGGCTTTATTTATTCAGGTGCAAATACGCCTACCAATGATGCAGCATCTGCGACAGCACTTGATATTATTATGGACGAACCGGAAAGGGTTGCGAAACTGCATGAAAATGTAGCTTATACAAAAGCAAAATTAAAAGCAAGTGGATTTGATACGCTAAATTCGGATACTGCTATACTACCAATAATTTGCGGGGCAGATTGGAATGCTTTAGAGTTAGCCAAACATTGCCATGATCATAACATTTATATTCAAGCTATTCCGTATCCAGTAGTTCCAAAAGGAAAAGCAAGGTTGAGATTGAGTATCAACACCGATCACACAAAAGAGCAAATTGACTATTTAGCTGAAGTTTTAAAGAGTGCAAATATTTCTAATAATGAATCTTTTTGATTGACTCTTTTAGAGTAATAAATAGTTTTCAGAATAGCACGGGTAGTTTTGCTCGTGCTATTTTTTTATGAATTTAAAGCCTCCCCTCCAAAATAGGAACCATCTTCGTTTTCCAAGTCTCAAAATCTCCCGCAATTATATGTTCTCGAGCTTGACCAACGAGCCACAAGAAGAAGGAAAGATTATGAAGCGAGGCAATTTGAGCACCAAGTAGTTCTTTACAACGAATCAAGTGATGTAAATAAGCTTTGGAATGAACACGACTTGTTTTACTTGGACTGTTTGGATCAATGGCAGTGTGATCCGTTTTCCACTTCGCGTTTTTGATGTTGATAATTCCTTCTGCAGTGTAGAGTAAACCGTGACGAGCATTTCGAGTAGGCAGAACACAATCAAACATATCAATACCTAAGTGAATACACTC
This sequence comes from uncultured Saprospiraceae bacterium, assembly GCA_937924495.1. Taxonomy (GTDB): domain Bacteria; phylum Bacteroidota; class Bacteroidia; order Chitinophagales; family Saprospiraceae; genus JAGQWW01. The sequence continues at coordinate 26,786 of CALDSS010000109.1, read as the reverse complement.
TAGTAAATTAGCTGGCGTACCAACGCCCATCAAATACCGAGGTTTATCTTTTGGTAAAATGTTGGTAACGATTTCCGTCATGGCATACATTTCTTCAGCAGGTTCACCAACAGAAAGGCCTCCAATTGCATTAGCAGGTCGGTCAAACTCAGCAATTGCCTCCGCTGATTCAAGACGTAAATCTTTATAAGTACTCCCCTGTACTATCGGAATCAAAGTTTGATCGTAATCATAAATTGGATCAGTATTGTCAAATCTATCGCAACATCGCTTGAGCCACCGATGTGTCATGGCGATAGATTTTTTTGCATATTTATAATCGCACGGATATGGAGTACATTCATCAAATGCCATAATGAAGTCTGCTCCGATTACTCGTTGAATATCCATCACATTCTCAGGAGTAAACAAATGCCTTGAACCATCTACATGGGATTGAAATTTTACACCAGCTTCTTTGATCGTCCTTCTGGCCGCCAAAGAATAAACTTGATAACCACCACTATCTGTCAAAATCGGTTTTGACCAATTATTGAATTTATGCAATCCCCCCGCTTCCTGAATAATATCAATCCCAGGCCGCAAATAAAGATGATACGTATTTCCTAAAATGATTTGAGCATTGATCTGCTCTTCTAATTCATGGATATGCACAGCTTTGACGGCTCCCAATGTGCCAACTGGCATGAAGATGGGCGTTTCTATTTTTCCGTGATCGGTTTCGATCACACCTGCGCGAGCAGAAGTTTTATCAGCGGTATGTTGAATGTTGAATTTCATCGGAGGGCGAAGGTAATTAGGAGGAGTTAAGTTTGAGGTGTTGAATGTGATTTTTTTTGAGAGGTCAGAAATTAAGCTTGTCTTCGGCAACTTTCAGGAGTAAGGTATCAGGAGTCAGAGAAGATCTGAAAATGAACAAAGTCCATCCTGAAAGTTGGCGAAGCCGCTCCTGACAGCTGACTCCTCATCTCTCTCAAAACAAAAAGAGCCACCGGAAAACCGATGACTCTTTATAGTTTTTTCACTTTAGCAGCTTTAGATCCGAAGATAATTAATTAGCTGTGAAAAGTTTTCTCTCTTTGATACGCCCCTTCTTACCGATGGCGTTACGTAAATAATAAAGTTTAGCACGGCGAACTTTACCGAATTTCAAAACTTTAATTTCGTCAATATTTGGAGAAGCATACGGAAAGATACGCTCTACACCTACTCCGTTCGATTTTTTACGAACAGTAAAAGTCTTAGTGGCACCTTCTCCATTGATTTGGATTACGTCTCCACGAAAAACCTGAATACGTACTTTACTTCCCTCAATAATCTTATAACTTACAGCGATATTGTCGCCTGGGCGAAACGCTGGATACTCTTTTTTAGAGTTGAACTGCTCGTGTACGAAGTTAATCGCGTCTTGTGCATTCATTTTATTGATAATTTACACTTTTTCTGAAATGGGCGGCAAAGATAGTATTTTCTTTCTAATAAAGTGCAACCAAAAAACATATTTATCTATGAAGTTGTTTAAGAGTGGAGTTTAGAACCGAAAATTTGAGAATAAAGGTTTTGAAGAAGTCAAATTTTCAATTCATAGTAGTGCTACGGATTTAAAATTTGGCAAAATCAGGTTCTTTAGTATCCAATTTGCAGGTTAAAATCTATTCTTAAACAACTTCCATGCTTTTCGGCCACAAAAACTACCTTTGGATGACAAAATGCTAAAATCGTGCAAATAGTAGCCAAAACTTTCCATGGATTGGAGGATGTGCTTGCTCAAGAGTTGGAAGCTTTGGGCGCACAAAACATCAAAAAAGTCACTCGAGCAGTCGAATTTGAAGGAGATAAGAAATTACTCTACCGCGCAAATTATGAATTAAGAACTGCGCTTCGAATTTTAGTTCCTTTCTATAAATTTCGTGCTCGACACGAAAATCATTTCTACAAAAAAGTCAGTGAATTTGATTGGTCAACGATAATTTCTAATCATGACACCTTTGCAATTGCTTCGGCAGTGAGCTCAAAGTATTTCACACACTCGAAATACATGTCATTGAAAATGAAAGATGCCATCGTCGATCAGTTTCGTAGAAATACGGGAGATCGACCAAACATTGATACGCAAACGCCTGATCGTCGATTTCATTTATTAATTCAGGAAGATAGATGTGAAATTGCAATGGACAGCTCGGGAGATTCGTTACATAAACGTGGTTATCGACTCAACGCCTTGCAAGCACCTATTAATGAGGCACTGGCTGCAGGTATGATTTTGCTTTCTGGTTGGAAAAACGAAAAGACATTACTTGATCCGATGTGTGGTGCGGGCACTATTCCAATTGAAGCAGCGATGATTGCTCGAAATATTCCTCCTCAGATTTTGAAAGAGCGATTCGGTTTTCATGTTTGGAAGGACTTTGATAGAAAAATTTGGGACGAGGTGGTCGAAGAAGCAAAAGAACGTACGAACCAAAATGAATTAAAAATTCAGGCATCTGATAAAGATCCTCAGGCTAGACATTATAGTAGAAAGAATGCGATGATAGTAGGCTTGGATGAAGATTTGAATTTTGATAGAAAAGATTTTTATGCGGTTGAACCAGAAAGTGAGGAAGGAATGATTCTTATGAATCCACCTTATCATGAAAGATTGGAACTGGAAGATGCAGAGGCGTTTTATCAAGAAATGGGTGATCACTTCAAAAATAAATTTCAGGGATGGACAGCTTGGATGATTTCTTCAAATAAGGATGCTTTAAAGAAGGTAGGTCTTCGTCCTTCCAAAAAATATACCTTATATAATGGCAAGCTGGAGTGTAAATTCCAGAAATTTGAACTCTTCAAGGGAAAACGATTGGATTTCTTAAAAAGTAAATCATGAGGAAATTGATATTGGGATTTGTAGTAATGGTAAGCTGTCAATTTTTGATGGCTCAAGCAGAGCTGCCTAATGAGCAACAATTCCCTGCGCTCAATTCTATTCTTCAAAAAGATTTGAAAATCGAAAAAACTAATGTGCCACAGGCATACAGTTATAAAGATTTGGCCTTCTTCTGTAAAATGGAAGTTCAAATGGAAAAATCTACAAAGGTGCCAATCAAGTTTCGCCTAGGTGATGTACAGCATGTGGATTACCTCGAAAAGAAAATAGAAAAATATTAGTCGCAATTCATGACGTCTATTTTAATAAAGAATATAAAAAGGCTGGTTCAGACGCAGAAGGGCAATCAACTCGTCCGCGGCGAGAAGATGAAAGACTTGCCAAGTATAGAAAATGCATTTTTATTAACTAAAGGCGATCGGATCGCTGATTTTGGTTTAATGAAAAATGCGCCTGCAAGAGCAGATCAAGAAATTGACGCTTCTGGAAAATTCGTTTTTCCTTCTTTTTGTGACTCGCATACACACCTTGTTTTTGCGGCAAGCAGAGAAGGAGAATTTGTAGATAGAATAAAAGGACTTTCTTACGAAGAAATATCCGCAAGAGGTGGTGGAATTTTAAATTCTGCTCGAAAACTTCAAAAAGCAGATGAGGAAGAATTATACGATCAAGCGTTGGAGCGATTAGGAGAGGCAACTCATTTTGGAACGGGTGCCATCGAAATAAAAAGCGGTTACGGATTGACAGTGGATAGCGAGCTGAAAATGCTTCGCGTCATCAGGAGATTGAAAGAAAATACAGATGTAATTATCAAATCTACTTTCTTAGGCGCTCATTCCATTCCAATGGAATTTCGGTCTGACCGAAAAAAGTATTTAGATTTAGTGTTGAATAAAATGTTGCCGCAAATAGCAGATGAAGGACTTGCAGATTATATTGATGTCTTTTGTGAAAAAGTCGCTTTTTCAGTAGATGAGACGGCAAAAATTTTGGAAGCAGGGGCGAAATACAACCTTCCTGCAAAAATTCACACCAATCAATTTTATAGTTTAGGAGGAATTGAAATGGCTGTAAAATACCGAGCAAAATCAGTTGATCACTTAGAAGTAATGACGGATGAAGAGATAGAGGTTTTGAAAAAATCGGATACAATTCCTACACTATTGCCTACTGCTCCATTTTTTTTAAATCAAGAACACACCCCGCCAGCCAGAAAAATGATTGACGGCGGATTAGGAATTGCACTGGCCACAGATTTTAATCCGGGAACGACTCCTTCTGTGAAAATGCCCTTTGTACTTTCTTTGGGTTGTATTAGATTGAGAATGTTGCCAGAAGAGGTCGTAAATGCAACCACAATTAATGGAGCCGTTGCAATGGATGTAGAAAATGAAGTAGGCTCAATTGCAAAAGGAAAAATTGCTAATCTTTTTATTTCTAAAAAAATGCCTTCAATAGACTATTTACCGTATGCCTTCGGCAGCAATTTGGTCGAAAAAGTCATCTTGAAAGGTAAGGTTTTGTAGCAGTTCTTTTGTTGTTTGTAAATAGCTGAAATTGGCAGGGTTTTGTCTCATATTTCTTTTTTTACTAATTGTTAAAAATCGAGCAATAAAGAGTTTCGCAAGACGTTTTCAAAAAATTGCACTCCTGCGAGTTTCTTTAAAACTCATCTTTAAGCTACAAATTGAATTTTTTGAATCTGACTTCGCCAATTTTTTGAACCATAATTTGACTATGCTGAAAAAAATGACTTCCTCAGAGCCAAAAACCTTCAATTTTTGCTTCTAAATCCGAATTTTAAACAAACTCTGAATTATTACCAAAAACGATAACTACTTTTGCCTCAATGTTCTCACAACATTGACATAAAAATTATAAACCGATATGATGTCTCGACTCACTTTTTTGATGCTGATTTTGTTTTTTGTAAATACAGTATCGGCTCAAAAACCGGAACCTATCAAGATAACGCCAGGCAGTAGTGCTGAAATCCTGATGGATTGTGATCAGCAAGATGCAGGAACTGTAGCATCGATTACTGCTATCACGGCACAAAGTAATGATATAGGTTCTGCGATAACCTTCCTTTGTCATAATGATCAGATTCAGGTAGATCACGCAGGGGACTTCAATTTATTGGATAGCCCCAATTCTGCTCAAGCTGGTGTTGGATATGTGTTTTTTGATTGTGAGCCGTCAGCCACAGGGCCAGAGTTATCTGTTATTCAAAACGATCCGTGTGTAAATAATACAGACTATATTGTCCTTAACGGAAATACAGTCTTTCAAGAAAACGAAATTTGGGTAGCAGCGGATCAGCAAAATGGAGATGCCGTTTTTTCAAATGATGGTAGTTTGAGAAGGGCTTTCAGCTCTGTAGATGGATGGCAGCAGTTTTGGTTTGCTCCAATGACTTTCGATGATTTTAATGATAGAAGTTTTACTACAGTATCAGGTGTAGTAGGACCTTGTGTGAACTTAAGAGCGGATCAAGCATTTTCGGTTGTTTACCTTTCTCCAATATCGGTTCCTAATGATGAGATTCAATTTTTATCAACAAATGAGGGGTGTGATGCTTCTTTTCAAGTTTTGGGTGGACTGCCCAGATATGATAACTCGAACTATGATATTAGAATTGAAAAAGTTGGAGACAGAAGTACAACAGGAACGATTACAAGTGGTCCAGCGACTAATGCATCCAGAGTTGAATTTTCCGTTCCAGAGCAAGGGACTTATGAGGTTACGGTTGAGGATGGGAAAAGCTGTTCAGCGGTTTTTAGATTAGATATGATTGGGTGTCAAGGCACAAAATCTGATGGTAGTAGAGAACTAGTAGCACCGGGAGATAGAGTTTGCGTTGAGGTTAGCGTCAATGATTTTGAAGATATAACTGGTGTGCAATATACCATCGAATGGGATGAAACAGTACTTCAATATGATGGCATTGATGATGCAACTCCAATTTTTCCAGGATCAATAAGTACGGGGACTCCTTTTGTGAATGATGGTCAATTGACTTTTTCTTGGATAAGTCCAAATCTTCCAAATGGAGTTACTGTTGCTGATGGAACTATGTTTTATAGATTATGCTTCATTGCTGTTGGTCAAGTCGGAGACTTCAGTGATATAATTTTTTCAAGTGCTCAAACTCCAATTGAGGTTACCAATGAGAATGATGAACGCATTGGTTTCTCTACAACAGTTTCAGGTTTTGTAAAAATATCTAATGCTGCTGTTGATTTAGAGTTTGAGGTGGATACAGCGTGTTTTGCACAAAACAATGGAGCATTAACGATTAGACCAATTTCTGGAACGCCACCTTACACGGTGACTTACAGAAATATCACAACCAATGGCCCAGTTCAAGGACCTTTTACACTAAATGTTGACGGAGATGAAATTACTGCTTCAAATCAATCAGCAGCAACATTCGAAGTAACAGTAACAGATAGCTCTATGCCTGCTGAAACTTTTACAACAACAGTTGACGTAATTGAACGTCCTCAATTAGCAGTAAATATTAATCCGATTCAGGATATAAGTTGTCCTAATGGGGTTGATGGCGCATTAATGGCTGATGTTATTGTTGATGGTACAAGAGTTCCAAACCCCGATCCTAATCTATATACATATCAATGGAATCGAGGCCAACAGACGTCTATAATTTCAAACCTCAGCAGAGGACTTTATGATGTTAGGGTAGAAGATCAATTTGGCTGTGTAGCTAATGCAAATAGAGTTTTGGATGATCCTTTTCCAATTTCCATCACTGGTTCTTCTATGCCTGCAACTTGTTCTGGTAATGATGATGGTTCGATAATGTTCTCCGTTGATGTTGATCCAAATGATCCAACACCAAGATCCTATGATATTGAAGTCACGTTTCCAGACATGACTTCTCAAATGATTAGAAGCAATCAGTACAATTTAGGAAACGGGGCTTTTCCTGGTAGGTACGACATTTCGATTGTCAATGACAATGGGTGTCGATTAGATACATTCTTAATTGTAGGTGCTTTGAGATCATTATCACTTACTAACGTTACTGTAGCAAATGTTTCTTGTAATGGTGGAGATGATGGTCAAATATTTATTGAAGGAGTATCTACTCCTGGGCCAGCTGCACTACCTTATACTTTTTTGTGGAACTCAAATCCTCCAATAGGAAGTGGTAACACGACCAACACCCAAACGACAAGTAATATTGAAAACCTTCGAGCAGGAAATTACCGAATAAGGATGAGAGATACTGATGGTTGCTTTATTGATACAACCTTTATCGTTACGGAACCTGATCCAATAACCATTACGTTGCTCAATAAAACAGATGAAACGTGTGTTGGAATGGATGGAACCGCAGAGGTGAATGTGACTGGAGGAACAGCTGTCGTTAATTACATGTATGATTGGGGAGTTGTTGGTCAGACCTCAAATGTTATAAACCGATTATCTGCTGGAGATTATACATTGACCGTTACAGATGATAATACGTGTATTGATTCTCTTCAGTTTACAATCAGCGGTGCTTCTCCTCCAGTGATAATTGATTTCAGAAACGACTCTATTGCTTGTGAGGGTGATATGGATGGTGAACTAATGGTCATTGCAAATGACGGAAGTGCACCAATTACAGATTATCGTTGGTCAACAACTCAAAGTGGAGCGACGCTAACTTCAATTAATGGATTGACAAATGGAGAATACTATGTTACTGTTGTGTCGGCAGATGGATGTGAGACAATTGATACTGCAAACGTATTAGCGCCATCTCTTGTAAGTATTGATGATATAATACTCAAGTCACCAACATGCCCTGAAGATGCTAATGGTTTTGCCAGTTTAATAGTGAGTGGAGGGACAGCACCTTACATATACAATTGGAGTTCTCCATCAGGATCACTTGGCTCACCTTTCTTAGAAACTACGGCAGGTACTTACGGCGTTACCATAACAGATGCAAATCAATGTCCTTCGGTAGATACCACTTTTGAAATTGTTGACCCACCTTCAATAGAGGTTGATATAGATATTGTTATGCCAGTGAGTTGTTTTGGAGCTACCGGAACTAGCTGTGACGGTTCGGCAACTGCAACTGCAACATATAGTGATGGCTCGTCAGGAACGTTCAATTTTACATGGCCTTCTGGAGAAGTTGAGATGGGTGTTATTTCTAGTACTGCCATTCAGTTGTGTGCAGGAAATCAACAACTTATAGTTTCTGATGGTACTTGTGATGTTTTTGTTCAAATGATGTTTCCATCAAGAGATCCGCTTTCTTCTATTGTTGAGGGTGCGACTCCTGTAAGTTGTTCTGGACGAGCCGATGGTGAGATTACGATCCGAGCTATTGGAGGCGAAGGGCCATACACATTTGACTGGATAAATCTACCAGCTGGTGTTACGCTTCCGCCTGCAACAGGAAATCCTCAAATAATTCCAGGTTTACCTGCGGATACCTTTTTTGTAAACATTACTGATAATAATAACTGTACTTTCAATTCGTCAGTCATTATTACTGAGCCTAATGAGTTTATTGCCGATGTCGATATTGATAACACTTTTGATGTTGAATGCCCGGGAGGAGATAATGGTCAAATTGCAATTATTACAATGGGAGGAAACACAGGCAATGTAAGTTACCAATGGACGCCAAGCGTAGCCCCAAATAGTTCTCCAGGAGCATTTGATTTGACATCTGGGATGTATTCTATTTTGGTAACGGATGGACGTGGGTGCCAATCTACCGTTTCACACACCATAAACGAACCGCCACCAATTACATTTACTTTAGAAGACATTCCAGCAATTCAATGTTTTGGATTTACTACTTCAATCAATATTGCAACAGTAGATGGAGGGAACGGAGGGTCTTATGCCTACTCTGTGGATCAAGCGCCATTACAAGATATTAGTTTTGGAACCAATGTTTTTTCTGGCCCGCACATAATTGAGATTTTTGATAGTAGAAATTGTTCTATTGATACAACAATCAATATTACTCAGCCAAATCCAGTTGTGATTAATATTGATCCAGTGATTGAAGTTGAATTGGGAGATAGCATGCGTTTATTACCACAGTTTAATCCTGGCGGTGCGCCGATTAATCCTGATAGTATTTTTTGGACGCCTGGTGATCAATTATCATGTGATAGATGTCCAGATCCGACCGTGCGTCCATTTGAAGATCAATCCTATTTGATTACAGCTTATGATGTAAATGGTTGTGTGGGAGATGCAGAAGTATTTATCGAGGTTGATAAAAACAGAAATGTTTTCCTACCAAATGCTTTCTCTCCGAATGGTGATGGTATCAATGATGAATTCAGAGTATTCACTGGCGTAGGAGTACAGAATGTAAATTATGTGCGCATCTTTGACAGGTGGGGGAATTTGATTTATGAACAAACAGATATTGAGCCAGACGTAAGTGGAATTCCAACATGGGATGGATTTTTCCAAGGAAAACCAATGGATCCGTATGTCTATGTTTATTTGATAGAAGTAGAGTTTGAAGATGAGGTGACGCTACTTTACAGAGGAGACATCACATTAATGCGATAGAAGTTGTTTCAAAATGACCTTCAAGCTGCAAATTTGAATCTAAAGAACCTGATTTCGTGAAATTAATTAGCCATAGCGATGCTATGCCTAATTAATTTCACTTCCTCAGAGCCTTAATCTTCTAATTTTCGCTTCTGAACTCCATTTTTAAACAACTTCATATATTTTGAAGAATACGTTTATACACCCTTTGTTTGGCTTTTGTCCTCACAAAGGGTGTTCTTTTTTATCCATGTTGAAAAATGAAATGAAATTTCAAACGTTTATTATTACAGGTTATTAACTTTGCGTAAACGCTAACTTAATTCATGATACCATCATCGTCTCCCGAACTCCTAACGCCACAATCTCGCTCTACTATGACTGATGTCAAATTGTTCTCAGGTGTCAACTCTAGATACCTGGCTTCTAAAATTTCAGATTACTACAATCAGGATTTAGGAGACTACACACTACACACTTTCAAAGACGGCGAAATGCAGCCGGTTATCAATGAATCTGTGAGAGGTGCGTATGTTTTCTTTATTCAATCGACTTTTGCTCCATCTGAAAATTTAATGGAATTGCTACTCTTAGTTGATGCTGCCAAGCGAGCATCTGCGGGTTACATTACCGCCGTAATTCCTTATTTTGGATATGCACGTCAAGATCGAAAGGACAAACCACGAGTTCCAATTTCAGCAAAGTTGATTGCAAATCTTTTACAAGCAGCAGGTGCCAATCGAATCATGACCATGGATTTTCACGCTGATCAAATTCAGGGATTTTTTGACATACCGGTGGATCACTTGAAGAGTCAAGCGATTTATATTCCTTATTTGCAAGAGCAAGATTTGTCAAATGCAATTTTTGCTTCACCAGATGTTGGTGGCGTAAAAAGGGCGAGAACTTACGCAAAGCATTTCGAGAAGCGATTAGTGATTTGTGATAAATATCGAAAAGTGGCGAATGAAGTAGCAGGCATGACCGTAATCGGTGATGTAATTGGTGCAGATGTAATCTTAGTGGATGATTTAGTAGATACAGCAGGCACGCTTTGCAAAGCAGCAGATGCTTTGATTGAAAATGGAGCAAGAAGTGTTCGTGCGATTTGTACGCATCCAGTTCTTTCTGGCAATGCTATCGAAAACATCAATAATTCAAAATTGGATCAATTGATTGTTTGTGATACGATTCCATTAAATGATAAAAAATCGAAAAAGATAAAAGTCCTTTCTACCGCAAAATTGTTTGCACGTGCTATTCGAAATACGCATGAGCATCGTTCAATTTCTGCTTTGTTTGTGGATGGGTGATGAATTCAATTGACAGTTAGCAGTTGGCAAAATTCATTCAAAACAGCCGGTGGGATTAACTCATCGGCTGTTTTGTTTTTTGAAGAATATGATCCACTATTATCTCCCCATGTTCCCGTGTATTTTCAATAAACAACTTACTCGTGAGCATCCCCGCACAAACGACTCCTGCCAGATAAACCCCAGGTAAATTTGTTTCTAAAGTTTCAGAATGGTGAGTGGGGATTTTTTCTTCAGTATTAGAAATTTCAATTCCTAATTTTTCTAAAAGTTTGAAGTTGGGATGATAACCCGTCATAGCAAAAACAAAATCATTTTCAATCTCGATTGCTCCTTCAGGTGTGTTCAAAACAACAGAGGTCTCTTTGATTTCCTGAACATTAGTATTGAAAAATGCTTTGATGCTCCCCTCTTTGATTCGATTTTCGATATTTGGTTTTATCCAATATTTTACTTTTTCATAAATGGTGGGTTTGCGCACAGCCATGGTTACTTCAGCTCCTTTTTGCCAGAGCTCCAATGCAACATCACAGCCAGAATTTGCTGCCCCTACCACCAGAATTTTTTTACCAATATAAGGATGAGCCTCATCATAATAATGCTTGACCTTCGGCAAATCTTCTCCTGCCACATTCAACATTCGAGGAACATCGTAGAAACCAGTGCAGACAACAACTTGCTTTGCTTGATAGGTTTTTTTAGAAGTTTTTACCTCATAAAATTCTTGCTCCTTCTTGTTCAGCTCAAAAACTTCTTCATAAGTATGGACGGGTAGATTCCACGTTTCAACTAATCGGCGATAATACTCAAGTGCTTCTCTTCTTGTTGGTTTGTCTGTATTAGAAATTTCAATTCCTAATTTTTCTAAAAGTTTGAAGTTGGGATGATAACCCGTCATAGCAAAAACAAAATCATTTTCAATCTCGATTGCTCCTTCAGGTGTGTTCAAAACAACATAGGTTTCTCTAATTTCCTGAACATTTGTGTTGAAAAATGCTTTGATGCTCCCCTCTTTGATTCGATTTTCGATATTTGGTTTTATCCAATATTTTACCTTTTCATAAATGGTAGGTTTGCGCACAGCCATGGTTACTTCAGCTCCTTTTTGCCAAAGCTCCAATGCGACATCACAACCAGAATTTGCAGCACCCACCACTATGATTTTTTTGCCAATATAAGGATGAGCCTCATCATAATAATGCTTAACCTTCGGCAAATCTTCTCCTGCCACATTCAACATTCGAGGAACATCGTAAAAACCAGTGCAGACAACAACTTGCTTTGCTTGATAGACTTTTTTAGAAGTTTTTATCTCATAAAATTTATGCTCCTTTCTGTTCAACTCTAAAACTTCTTCATAAGTATGGACGGGTAGTTTCCACGTTTCAACCAATCGGCGATAATACTCAAGTGCTTCTCTTCTTGTTGGTTTGTCTGTATGAGAAATGAATGGTACGTCCCCTATTTCCAATAATTTGGAAGTAGAGAAAAAAGTCATATTAGTGGGAAAATGAAAAATGGAATTAACTAAAACCCCCTTTTCAACAATCAAGAAATCAAGACCTGCTTTGGTAGCTGCAATGCCTGTACTGATGCCCGTTGGCCCTCCTCCGATGATTAGTAAATCTAACATTCGATTCGTTTAGTGATGGTGTATTTCAATTTTTCGCTGTTCTGTCGAGCCCCAGCTCGACAGAAAAAAATCTTTAGCGTGTTTACTGTCAAACTGGAATTCTATAGAACCTTTTATAGATAGATAGCGAAAAAATGAAATGCACCCATTAAAATCCATCAATGTATTCTTCGTCATCATCTTCCTCTTGCACCTTTGGTTTCGATTTAGTTTTGGGTTTTGTTTTCGTCGAGGCGGTTGTTTTCGAAGGCGTTTCATCAAGAAAAATTTCTTCTCGTTCTTCCAGACTCTCCTCATCGAGCAATTGAATAGGACCAAACTTTTTTTCTAATTCAGACTGAATACGTTTCTTCAATAATTCGCTTTGAGCCATTGCTTTTTTGACAGACCGCTTACTTAATTTCGTATCGTAATCTTCCTCAAGATTGCCCTTGATTTTATAAAAAAGATTGAACCAACCACGACGCTTGGTCGGTTGTGGATTGAGGTTCGGATTATGCGGTTTTAGCCGATTGACTAATACTTGGCCAGCATTGACTTTTACATTATAATCGATGTCTTGTTCAAAAGTGTGTGTCCCCGAAACCTCCAAGTTCACGGCATTACTCCTGATAAACATGGCAGGCAGATACACCTTTTGGTTTTGTACTTTTATCCAATTTTCAACATCGACAAATTTGATGTTTTCTAAATCTCGCATTTTAATGAATGTAGAAAAGTATTCTAACATCTCGAAGTCTTTCAACTCTCCTTGTTGAATACCTACGCCCGCAAAAACAGCTAAATCATCGTACAAAAATTCTCCTTTCTCGTCCCAAAAAGCATTGATGAGCATTCGAGAGTTGAGCGTACCAGTAACATTTTTTGCCTTCAAAAATTCCTGACCGAAGTTTTCGGATTGACGGAAAAATTCATGAGCATCGATGCCATCACATTTTATTTTTGCTGTCAAGTTTGGTTTTTTATCAACGAAAAGCGTTCCGTCAATTTCAAACATGCCATCCATCGCTTCTGCATCTCCAACAATTTCAATTTGATTATCTTCAAATGCTATTTCTCCCTCAAAATTCTTTCCTTCAATTTTATTATAATTGAAATTTTCGATAGTTGCATTGAAGGTTCCATTCAAAAAACTGGTGAGAAATTCCCGCCCCTCATTGACTTCTACGTTTAAAGAATCTACTACTTTTTGCTCCTCATCAATTTGACTTTCTGGCACTGCAGTCAATGCCATTAATTTATCTCCATCAAATTCTTCAGCTACTAATTCTGCATCAAAAACCAATTCTGCGTTTTTAGAGTTTAAAGAATCTGCCAAGAGCACAGGAAGGAAATTTTTAAAATCTCCATTAAAGATCATCTCACTACCTGCTCCTTCCAACTTTAAACCATCAACTTTCAAATCATTATCTTTTAATGAAATCGTCCCTCTATCAAAAACCAGTTTTTCATCCTTAAAGGCAAGTGAGGCGTCATCCAAAACTAATTTGCCTGAAGCATCGACTCGATGAATGCGAGAGGTACTGACCATATCCTTGTATCGACCTTTCACTTTTACATTGTGGATTTCTACTTCACCGCGCCCGTCCGTTATATTCGGATTATTAAAAAATTTAAAAATCGATTTCATCGGTACTGCGCCATCCAATTGAAAGTTAATTTTCGGATCATCAATATTTTCAACTTTCATTTTCATCTCCACCAACTCTCGATTAAAGTAACCTTTAAAATTTTTGATTTCAAAAACAGAACTGGATGCTTTGCGATAGGCACCATTCGTGAAAGTGGAGGAAAAAGAAACATCTTTCAAGTCATTCTCGAGGCGAGGACTGGTGATGCGCCCATCTTTTAAAATGAATTTTGTATCAATAGCAGGCTGTGCCTTGCCACTCATACGACCTTTAATTTTTGACTCAAATAAAAAACGCCCATTCCCTGAAAAATCACTGAGTGGTTGGAGGTATTGCTCTGGCAATAGTTGAATAATTGATCCCACACTTCCTTCACTACAAGTTATGGTGAGATCAAAATCAGTTTCTTTTCGTTTAGCATCATTATCAACAAATCCTCCAACTCTGAAAATATTATCATCAATTGAGACATTCAGTTTTTCAAAATCATATAATCCTCCCTTGCTGTCGATATATAATATTGCATCATACTTTAAATCTTTTCCTATTAAATATCGATACTCTCCGAGGTCAACGAATTTAGAGATTAGATTGGCATCGCTGGTCATGGCAAACTTGTCTGCTGAAAATTCTCCTGAAAAAACAGCATCTTTTATTACGATGTAAGCTTCTTGCTCTGTTCGTTTGTCTTCATAAATGAGCTCTATATTTTTCAAAACAGCTTCTTTCAGAGCGATTGAAGTATTCGATTCCTCTTCTGTTGCGCCGCTTGATTTTACAATATCATAATTGGCTCTTCCTTTTTTGTCGAAAACTACCGTCAAGGCGCCCTCTTCAATAAGGACTTCTTTGATATTCTTTTTCGTTTTAAAAAGGCTAAACAATCCCAATTTGAAACCAATAGATTCGGCTACTAATAAATTTTTCCCTTTGGTGTCTTTTATAGTCACATCCAACAACTCGGCTGAAACATTAGGAAAGCCCCTAAAAAAATCAAGATCGAAATCCTTCACCGACAATTTAGTTTTGAGTGACTGGTTGGCTTGTGAAATAATGGTATCCCCAATTTCCTTTTCAAAAAAGGCAGAAAGCACGACCGTTGCAATCAAAAAGAGGAGAAAAAAGCCACCAAACCAAAGAAGAATTTTTTTTAACATGCGATAGCGAGTATGGGAGTTCCAAAATTAGTGAAAAGGAGAATTTCAATGGCTATCAAACGTTAGAAATAAATTAAATATTTGAAAAAGATATTTTAGTTGAAAATAAAAAAGGCTTCCAAAATGGAAGCCTTTAAGTGGGCAATGAAGGATTCGAACCTCCGACCCCCTCGGTGTAAACGAGGTGCTCTGAACCAGCTGAGCTAATTGCCCGAATTGTATATTTTAAACGCCTTTCTTTCAAAGCGGGTGCAAATATAGTTTTAGTAATATTGTAGTGCAAGTTTGAACAAATTATTTTTTAAAAATATTTTAAACAGCTTAATATAAGAACATAAAAGACTTCAAATTTCGATTTTGAACTGCTTTTGATTTCTGGAGTTTAATATTCAAAGGCTTTTCGTAATGGTAAAACCAGCATTTAGGGTCACATCTATGCAAGTTTTTTTGTAATTTGCTGTTGTAGTTTTCCACTTTAATCCGATTTGAAATGAAGCTGAATCTTATACTCCTTTTCACTTTTCTTTCTCAATTCATTATTGGTCAGGTGATCACTGTTTCCGAACCTATCAATTTGCGGAATGAAATTGCTTATCATATTTTAGGGGAACAAGAAGATCATGTGCTTTTGGTACGCGAACAGGTTTCAAAAGTAGGGGTGCAGGCATACGATAGCAAAATGCATTTGAAGTGGGAAAAAGAAATAGACTTAGACAGGGGGAAACCTAACGTATTATCAATCATAGATAATAATGGAATGTTTGAGGTGCTTTATCGCCACAAAAGAAAAGGAAAGTCTTACTTAAAAATGCATCGTTATAATTCTTCTGCCAATTTGGTAGATTCGACAACGATTAAAAAGTTAGGGTCTTCATTTTTTACTCCGAAGTTTGAGACGATTCTCTCAGAAGACGAACGAAAATTGTTGTTAGTTGATTTTGATAGAATTTCGAAATTCAATGCCACGATGATTGATCTCGATTCAATGAAAGTGATGTGGGAGCATAAATTCGAATCAGATGACTTTTTCCCGATAAGGGCCATGAAAGAAATTGTAGCGGACAATCGTGGGAATGCTTATGTCATTTTTAATAAAGACAATCGAAAATCAAACAGAGCTGAGCACCGGCTGGAAATTTTTGCTTGTGGAACTGATTATGCGCAACAACAACATATCGTTATCCCGCTTGAAGATTATTTGACGTATGATGCATCGTTTGTAATTGACAACCTAAATCGAAAATTTGTTTTTGCAGGTCTTTATTCTGATAAATCGATTGGCCGTGCGGCAGGCTACTTTTACATAAGCGGAAATCTACCTACAGCGAATATTGTCACGAAATCCTATCACCCCTTTTCAAGCGAGGTGGTTTCTGTTTTGGTGGATAAAAAAGTAGAAGAAGGAAAAGGAGTGCCTCAAATGGAGGTGCAAGAAATTGTTTTAAGAAGAGATGGAGGCGTTTTGCTTTTTACAGAAAGAGTGAAATTAGACGAACGCGCGCCTGTTGGAATGAATGATCGATATATGGGCTATATGATTGATTATTATTATGACAATGTTTTTGTTGCTGCCATTCATCCTGATGGTTCTATTCATTGGGAAGATATTTTACATAAAAAACAATTTTCACAAGACGACGGTGCATCCTATTCTTCCTATTTTTTAATGAAAACACCGAGAAACATCCGTGTCATTTTCAATGATGAAATTCGAAATGAAAACACCGTAAGTGAATATATTTTATCACCAGGAGGTGTTGCAGATCGCAATAGTGTCTTCAATACAGAGAGTCAAAGTTTACGTTTACGATTTAGAGATGCGGTACAAGTAGCAAGCAATGAAATCATCGTTGCCAGCGAACGGAAGAATCGAATAAAATTGGTTCGAGTAACCTATTAATTAATCTCAGTCGTGATCAATGAGGTAGCTTATCAATGGTTTTATGGTTATATGGTTGAATTGTTTTAAAAAACCATGAAACCCTATAATAATTTAGCCTTGATCTCCTTGACTCAAATAGATCTCAACTTGAGTTAAGTAGTGGTCGATTATTACTTAAACTCCTCTTTTAAGTTTTATTTCTTCATATTAAAGAACTTCCTAATTTTGCGCACCATTTTTAAGGTGGTGGCGTTCAAATAGCGTCTTAGATATTTCATTTTAAAATAAGAAAGAAATGTATCGCACACATAACTGCGGAGAACTGCGCATAGCAGATATAGGAAAAACAGTAACCCTTAGCGGCTGGGTTCAGAAAGCTCGTGATAAAGGATTCATGATGTGGATTGATTTGCGTGATCGATACGGGATTACGCAATTGATTTTTGATGAAAATGCTTCCTCGGCTGAGTTGCTGGAAACTGCACGTTCAGTTGGGCGTGAGTGGGTCGTTCGGGTGACGGGAGAAGTAATAGAGCGTTCTTCTAAAAATGATAAAATTCCTACGGGTGAGGTGGAAATAAAGGTGACCAATTTTGAAGTGTTGAATGCTTCCAAAACACCTCCGTTTACCATCGAAGAAGAAACAGATGGTGGCGATGATTTGCGTATGAAATATCGTTACCTCGATTTGCGTCGTGCGCCAGTTAGAGAGAATTTATTTTTCAGATCTCGCTTAGCAATTGAAACACGCAAGTACTTATCAGGCAATGATTTTATTGAAGTAGAAACGCCAAACTTGATCAAAAGTACACCAGAAGGTGCTCGTGATTTCGTTGTTCCAAGTCGTTTGAATCCGGGACAGTTTTATGCGTTGCCGCAATCACCGCAGACGTTCAAGCAGATTTTGATGGTAGCAGGTTTTGAGAAATATTTTCAGATTGTAAAATGTTTCCGTGATGAAGATTTGAGAGCAGATCGTCAGCCAGAGTTTACGCAAATAGACTGCGAAATGTCCTTCGTGACACAAGAAGATATTTTGAATACGTTTGAAGGTTTGACCAAGCACGTTTTCAAAACATTGAAAGGAATTGAGTTGCCTGATTTCCCTCGTATGAACTACGACGAGGCAATGAAACGCTACGGAATTGATAAGCCAGACTTGCGTTTTGGGATGGAATTCGTTGAACTCAACGACATCATCAAATCTCAAAGTAAAGGTTTTGGCGTTTTCGAATCAGCTGAATTGGTCGTTGGAATTTGTGCAAAAGGAGTGGCAGAAGATTACTCTCGAAAGAAGATTGATAAATTGACGGATTGGGTCAAACGTCCTCAAATTGGAGCAAAAGGTTTGGTCTATGTCAAGTTCAATGAGGATGGCACTATCAAATCGCCAATCGGTAAATTTTATAGCGACGAAGACCTCCGAGCTTGGGGTGAATTGTACGGTGCAGAGAAAGGCGACATGTTGTTGATCCTCAGTGGTGAGTTAGATAAAACTCGTAAGCAAATGGGTGAATTACGACTCGAAATGGGCCGTAATTTAGGACTCATGAAAGAAGGTGATTTCAAACCATTATGGGTAATTGATTTCCCACTTTTAGAATGGGATGAAGAGTCAGAGCGTTTCCACGCGATGCACCACCCGTTCACTTCTCCGAAAAAAGAGCACGTAGAAATGATGCTCAACGGCGACCACGAAACCATGAAGTCATTGCGTGCAGATGCGTATGATTTGGTTATCAATGGTTCAGAGATTGGCGGTGGTTCGATTCGTATCCACGACCGTGCACTACAATCGAAAAATTTCAAACTGCTCGGTTTTACACCTGAAGAAGCGGAAGCACAGTTTGGATTCTTGTTGGGAGCATTTGAGTATGGCGCACCTCCGCACGGAGGTATCGCTTTCGGTTTTGATAGACTGTGTGCAGTGATGAATGGTCAGTCAAGTATCCGTGATTTCATTGCCTTCCCGAAAAATAATCAGGGACGAGATATGATGATTGATGCGCCATCGCCGATTCATGATGAGCAATATGAGGAGTTGTATTTGGAATCGACCGTAAAAGACGAAGCAGAAGTTTAAGACTTCTTTTATGGAAAACATAGAACTCAAGTAGGCGATACTTTCATTAGTGTCGCCTATTTTTTACCCTTTTCACTGAAAATGAACCATTTATGATGACTTGTGTTTTAGCCTTGCTAATTTACTTTTTTAATGATGTACGTCCAGCAAGTTAAACAAGAAATGTTAGAACGAATGATGACCAACGATGGTCTGAATTTGTATCGCACTACCTTCACGCAGCCCGTCATGTTAGTTTTTCTGCGGCATTTTGGATGTATATTCTGTAAAGAAGCCTTGCTTGAAATTTCCAGTAAAAGGGAGGCAATTAAAGAAAAGGGAACAAAAATTATTTTTGTCCACATGGCTACTGATGAGATTGCTCAAGAATATTTGGAAAAATTTGGCTTAGAGGGTATTTCAAGAATCAGTGATCCGACCTCTCAATATTATCGCTTATTTGGTTTGGGAAAAGGTACGATTACTCAGTTGTTTGGTTTGAGTACTTTCATCCGAGGATTTGATGTTGTGGTAAATAAAAAGCAACCTATCGAATACAATGGAGGTCATCTTGGAGATAGTTTCCAAATGCCAGGAGTATTCGTTTTACAAAATGGAAAAATTCAAGAGAGCTACGTTCACAAATTAGCTTCTAGTCGCCCTGACTATGAGAAGTTAGCTGATTGCTGCGCTATTTAATTCTTAATTATAAGGAAGGTTGGATAGCTTCTCAGGATTCATAGAATGAACGGCTTGAGCCATTTCTAAAATCAATTCAGGATCCTTTTCGATAGCATTTCCGACCACAATTACATCAGCGCCTGCCTTCACATTAGCCAATGCTTTTTCTGGTGTTCTGATGCCTCCACCTACAATCAGCGGGATATTCGTAGCACCACTGACCATTTCAATCATGCTTTCGCTAATGGGTTTGAGCGCACCGCTTCCTGCGTCCATATAAATTAATTTCAATCCAAGCAACTCACCTGCTATCGCTGTACAAAGAGCAATATCATCTTTCTCGGCAGGAATAGGACTAGTATTACTGATGTAACTTACAGTAGTTGGTTTTCCGCCTTCAATGAGCATGTAGCCAGTTGGTAAAATTTCTAATGGACTCATTTTTAAATAAGGAGCAGAAATGACATGTTTACCAATTAAAAGTTCAGCATTTCTACCTGAAATAAGGGAAAGAAAAAGCAAGCCGTCTGCTCGATAACTTAACTGAAAAGCATTGCCCGGGAAAAGGATAAGCGGAATATTAGGAGCAACCGCTTTGATTTTTTTCAGGGTTTCATCCAGCATATTGTTCACTATCAAGCTACCTCCAATAAAGAAGTAATCAACATTTGCTTTAGCAGCGAGGTCGATCGTCTTTTCAAGGTTTTTTAAACTCAACTTATCTGGGTCAACCAAAACCACGAACTTCTTTTCTCCGGCTTTTTTTGCATCGACCAACGATTTGTAAATATGCTTATCTATCATGTTCATTACTCATATTTCTAAATAAATTTCGTGTTCAGTTCGAAAATGAAATTTTTTTTTTGAACTGGCTCAAACATGAGATTTATTTAGAAACGATTTTTTTATCGGAAAGCAAAGGTAGGTGTTTTAGTTGATTGAGTAGTTCAGATGAATGGAACAAAATATTTTTTTGTAATTCGAGTTACTTGATCCATTTCCCTTGTGAGGGAATTGCTGAGTTTTGAAGCATCTTTTCCACCAAGCTGTCTAAATCAGTATCCAGGTGAATCATATCCCTATTTTCGGCCTTTAAAAATCCCTCATCTACCATGTGATTTACTTGGCGCAAGGCATGGTCAAAATACCCACTGACATTCAAGATGCCAACCGGTTTATTATGGAGATGCAATTGTTTCCAAGTCAGGATTTCAAACAATTCATCCAATGTCCCAAATCCACCCGGAAGTGCCAAGAATCCCTCAGAAATTTCAGCCATAAATGATTTGCGCTGATGCATCGTTTCGAAGACATGTAAGTCGGTAAGTCCCTCGTGGCATACTTCCCACTTTTTTAAAAATTCGGGAATCACACCAATCACCTCTCCTCCCGTTTCTAAGGCGCCGTCAGCAACTTCTTGCATCAATCCGACCTTTCCTGCCCCATAAACAATTTTGATATTTCTGGCAGCGAAATAAGCTCCCGTTTCTCTGGCAATTTTGCTATAAATGGGGTTGTTGCCTTTACTTGACCCACAATAAATACAAACAGACTGCATGGCAAATTTTGTGTTTTAGCAAAGGTAATTTCTTTTTCAAAAAGAGTTAAAAAAATGACGAAAAACTACTTCTTTTTCAGGATTTAAAATTTTATAAAAAAAATATTCGTAATTAATTGATTTTGAAACAGTTACGAGAAAAATTAATGGCTTGTAAAGCCGTCAAAAACCATCTTTTTTTTGTATCTTTGCCTACTTTTAAAATCAACCGAAAAATAGCATACGAAATGTCGGAAAACAAAAAACAGCAGCCAAACTATAGTGCAGATAACATTACAGCGTTAGAAGGGTTAGAAGCGGTCCGTAAGCGTCCTGGGATGTATATCGGTAGCACAGATGAAAAAGGGCTTCATCATTTAGTTTGGGAGGTTGTCGATAACTCGATTGATGAGCATCTTGCTGGGCATTGTGATACCATCACTGTCCGAATCAATAAGAACAATTCCATCACAGTTACAGATAATGGTCGTGGTATTCCAACTGGCATGCATGCCAAGCTGAAAAAATCAGCATTGGAGGTCGTAATGACGGTTTTGCACGCCGGTGGTAAATTTGATAAAGATACTTACAAGGTATCTGGTGGATTGCACGGTGTAGGGGTTTCATGTGTGAATGCACTTTCAGAAACGCTAAGAGCAGAAGTGCACCGAGGTGGAGAAATTTTTGAGCAAATCTATAAGCGAGGAAAGCCACAAGAGGATGTAAAGGTTATTGGTAAAACAGATAAAACAGGAACGACCGTTACTTTCCAACCTGATGATGAGATTTTTGAAACTTTAGTTTACAAATATGAAACGCTTGCCAATCGTATGCGCGAGCTTTCTTTTTTGAATAAAGGATTGACACTTGTCATTACGGATGAGCGCGAGAAAGGCGAGGAGACGGAATTTAGAACGGATACTTTTCATAGTGAAGGAGGATTGAAAGAGTTTGTAAACTATCTTGACGCAGGAAAAACCACTATTTTAGAAGACCCGATTCATGTGGTTGGAAAAGAAAGTGATGTGGAGATTGAGGTGGCCATGCAATACAATTCTTCATTTAAAGAAAATCTTTATTCTTACGTAAATAATATCCGAACTACTGAAGGAGGTACGCACGTAAGAGGATTCCGTATGGCAGTCAATCGGGTATTTAAAAAATACGCTGATGCCGAGGGGTATCTCAATAAATTGAAATTTGATATAGCGGGAGAAGATTTTAGAGAAGGTCTATCTGCTGTCGTTTCAGTAAAAGTACAAGAGCCACAATTTAAAGGGCAAACAAAAGGGGAGTTGGGTAACTCAGAAGTTTCTGGAATTGTTTCTCGTGCTGTAGGTGAAATTCTTACTCACTGGCTTGAAGAAAATAAGAGGCTTGCTAAGAAGATAATTGATAAAGTAATTTTGGCTGCTACCGCTCGACACGCTGCTCGTAAAGCACGTGAAATGGTACAGCGAAAAAATGTACTGACTGGAAGTGGCTTGCCTGGAAAGCTTTCTGATTGTTCTTCAAGAAGTCCTGAGAAATCTGAGATATTCTTAGTTGAGGGAGACTCGGCAGGTGGAACAGCGAAGCAGGGAAGAGATAGAATGTATCAAGCCATTTTGCCACTAAGAGGTAAGATTCTTAACGTAGAAAAAGCGATGGAACATCGTATCTACGAAAACGAGGAGATAAAAAATATCTTCACCGCCTTAGGTGTGAAAATAGAAGAAAACGAAGAAGGCGAACGCGTTTTGAACACTGAAAAATTGCGTTACCACAAAGTAATCATCATGTGTGATGCCGATGTCGATGGTAGTCACATTGTTACGTTGATTTTGACTTTCTTCTTCCGATACATGACTCGATTGATTGAGCAGGGGCATATTTATATTGCTGCACCGCCACTCTATCAAGTGAAAAAAGGTAAAAAAGCTGCTTATGCTTGGGATGAAGAGGAACGCCAAAAGTTAGTTGATGAATTTGGTGGAGGTAACGAAAGTGGCATTTCAATTCAGCGATATAAAGGTTTGGGAGAGATGAATGCAGAGCAATTATGGGAAACAACCATGAATGCAGAAGTTCGAACTCTACGTCAGGTAACTATCGAAGATGCGCCTGAATGTGATCGTACTTTCACGATGTTGATGGGAGATGAAGTGCCACCACGCCGAGCATTCATCGAAGCGAATGCTACTTATGCAAACATTGATATTTAAACAATAACGATATATTTTTAGGGAAGGGTGAGTGAAAGTTTTTTGCTCACCCTTTTTATTTGGGTGAAAAAACATCATCATAATTTATAATTGACTGTCCTATTGGTCTAGAAGCATTTACAAGCATCAAATTTAACCAGTTGTAGGCTTCTTCATCAGAATTTTCAAAGAGCGGAATGTTGGCGCTATTATTCATAAAAGACAATGCTTCTCCTTCAAAAAGATTTTTAGTCAAAATAATAATGGTGACTTCATCCCACGAATTTTTGTAATGAGGTGTGTTTTCCAAGGCTTCACGTAAATCAATAATGCCTTTTTTATAAAAATTATATTTAAAGAAGCCACCCAAAATACTTTTTAATACTTCCTTTGGATCATTCATTTTATGATGATTTAATTTTCGTCAAATTTATTATTTTTCAACAAAGTTGAATCAAGATAAATCCCCTCAGCTTTCCTACTTTTACCAAAATTAAAAAATCCATGTTTCCAGCCAACACATACATCCAACGTCGAAAAAAATTACATACTCAAGTTGATTCAGGACTGCTGCTCGTGATGGGCAATGATGATGTCGGAATGAATTACAAAGCCAATACTTACCACTTTCGACAAGACAGTAATTTTCTTTACTTTTTTGGAATTGATAAGCAAGGCTTTGCTGGGGTGATTGATTTGGATGAAGGAACAGAAACGGTTTTTGGAAATGATTTTACAATTGATGATGTCGTTTGGATGGGGCCTCAACCTTCTGTGAAAGAGTTGGCTTCGCAAGTAGGTATAGAAAAAACAGCTTCTTATTCGAAACTGGAAGACGTTTTGAAAAAGGCAAAAAGTGCAGGTAGAAAAATTCATTACCTACCACCCTACCGCTATGAAAATATGTACAAACTCAATCAATGGTTAGATATTCCAATCAGTGAATTAAAAGCAAATGCTTCTGAGGAGTTCATTAAAGCAGTGGTGGCACAACGCTCTTATAAATCTCCAGAAGAAATCATAGAATTACATACGGCTTGTACCATTTCTGGGGCGATGCATTTTGCAGCGATGCATGCAGCAGCAGTTGGAAAAACAGAGGCAAATATTGTAGGAATTGTGGAAGGAATCGCCTCAAGTGCGGGTTGCTCTTTGGCGTATCCAGTTATTTTATCGAAGGATGGACAGACGCTGCACAACCATTATCATGGAAATATTTTCAAAGAAGGAGATTTGATTTTGGGAGATTTTGGAGCAGCCACCGCCAAGCATTATGCAGGTGATTTGACCCGAACTTATCCAGCAGGTAAAACTTTCACCGACAGGCAAAAAGACATTTATAATATTGTTTTAAGAATGCAAACTTACTCGCTGAGTGCCTTAAAACCAGGAGTAAAATATAAAGACGTTCACCTTTTAGCGGCTGAGAAAATGACGGATGGTTTGAAAGAATTGGGCTTGATGAAAGGAGACTCGAAAGAGGCAGTGGCAGCAGGGGCACATGCTTTGTTTTTTCCGCATGGACTTGGCCACATGATGGGGCTAGATGTGCATGATATGGAAGATTTAGGAGAAGATTATGTCGGATATTCTGATACGGTGAAACGAAGTGATCAATTTGGAACGGCCTATTTGCGATTAGGTAGAGAGTTGGAGCAGGGTTTTGTTTTGACGGTCGAGCCAGGGTGTTATTTTATTCCTGAATTGATTGATAAATGGAAGGCAGAGAAGAAATTCACAGATTTTATCAATTACGATAAAGTTGAATCTTATAAAGACTTTGGAGGCGTTCGCATTGAAGATGATGTTTTGATAACAGATAGAGGTTCTTCTATTTTGGGAAAACCAGTTCCAAAAATTGTAGAAGACATAGAAGGCATCAGAAAAGGAGGAAATGATCCAAGTCAAAATTAATTTTGGAAGCTCTAAAGCATCCCAAAAAACAAGTATTTTGTAAGGCGTAAGTCGGAAATCAAAAGATATATTACAAAAATCGATATTTTTTAATTTATACTTGTGCCCGTATTAAATCCTCCACCACATTATGAACACACAAATTACCCACGACATTCGAGTGAGTGTCAATATCTTCTACCAAGATCAATATTCTCAGCCTCAAAACGACAAGTTTTTCTTTGCTTATAAAGTTAGGATTGAAAATAATTCAGCTGAAACTGTTCAGTTGCTCAGCCGCCGTTGGCAGATATTTGATTCCAATAATATTTCCAGAAAAGTAGAAGGCGAAGGTGTCGTTGGTGAGCAACCAGTCCTGAATCCAGGAGATGCACATGAGTATGTTTCGTGGTGCAACTTAAAAACGGAAATGGGAAAAATGGAAGGTTCTTACCTGATGCAAAAAAAAGACAACAGGCGATTTCGTGTTCGAATCCCTGAGTTTCATTTGATTGCTGCATATCGATTGAATTAACAGATTGCGGTATTCTCAGTTTGGCCAACCCATAATAAATTACCTCCAATACTTGCGGAACTAAAGTTTCGCATACTATATTTGGAGCAGATGCGCGAAACTAAATTCATAGAACAAAATAAGGAGAAGTGGGAAGAGATTGAACGGCTCATGGAAACGACCGATCAAAATCCCGAAAAGCTGAATGAGCACTTCATTCAGGTGACGGATGATTTGGCGCATGCCCGCACTTTTTATCCTAATCGCTCGGTACGAGTTTATCTGAACTATCTGGCGCAAAAGATTTTCACAAGCATCTATCGTGGTAAAAAAACGGATCGAAATCGACTGGTTCAGTTTTGGAAAGAGGAACTTCCTCAGTTGGTTTATGAATCTCGAAATGAATTCAGAACTGCATTGGCGGTTTTTGGGTTGGCCATGATAATTGGAGCGGTTTCCAGTCATTTTGACCCAGAATTTCCTCGACACATCATGGGGGATTCGTATGTAAATATGACGCTTGAGAATATAGAGTCAGGCGACCCCATGGCGGTTTACAAAGAAAAAGGAGAATTCGGGATGTCAATTGGAATTGCAGCCAATAACCTTTGGGTGGCCTTTCTCACTTTTGTCATGGGAGCAATTTATGCCGTTGGAACAATTTGGATTTTGATAAAGAACGGAGTGATGGTCGGTGCGTTCCAATATTTCTTTGTGAATGAAGGGGTGTTTTGGGAATCCTTTTTAACCATTTGGACACACGGAACTTTAGAAATTTCGGCAATTGTAATTGCAGGAGCCGCTGGTTTGACGATGGGGCGCGGATTAGTTTTTCCAGGTACTTTTTCTAGATTAAAAGCATTTCAATTGTCAGCTCGACGA
>CALDSS010000108.1 GCA_937924495.1 uncultured Saprospiraceae bacterium | reverse complement strand
GATGCCAAAGTAAATAGCTGGATCTCTGGTGTAGTCGCCAATCAAATGATTGATGGATTAGACAAAGACAAAAACAAAAAGTTCGACTGGAAAGAATTTAAAGCTGCGACTGAAAAATTGATTAAAGACGCATGATCAGGCTGTCTCATAAGTATTATTATGCCCCATGTTTACTAAATTTTTAAAGTTTAGCAAACATCAAATCAGCGAATTATAAATTTAAAAATAACTAAATCGTATGATTTCTTTAGTTATGAGACAGCCCCAAATGGAGAATGGAGAATTGAAAAATAGGCATATCCGGTCATGAATTCTCCACTCTCCGTTTTAAATTTTTTCTCTTTTCCAAATTGTTTGCAACTAAGTCAAATTCATTCATGCCTCCCAACAAGTATCTACGAATCAAGGCAGGTAAAAATGCAAGAAAACGCATCCTCGAAAAAGGAATTCAAGCAGCAGATGTGAAAGTATTTTCCGCTGCCGCTGCTGGCCCTAAGTGGTTGATAATGTTTGAATTAGACAAATTTCTTATCAGTCACTTTTTTAAAAACACAACGCATAAAATTCATTTTGCAGGCGGCTCAATCGGCTCATGGAGGGCGATGACTTATTGCCTTCATGATGCCTTGCAAGCCATTGAGCGATTGCACCATGCCTATGTACACCAAGCCTATTCTGATGCCCCTTTCGGGAAAGAAGTGTCTGATGGAATTCAAAAAATAGTCACTAATGCCTTAGGCGAAAATGGCTTCCAAGATTTGCTACAACCGAACCAGCGACACTTGCACATTTCCGTCAGTCGTGCTACTTTTAAAACAGATGGGAAAATTTCAACTTTTCAAAAACTAAAATTCGTTCCTGCATATTTGGTAAATATTTTCAGTAGAAATGCGATGAGCAAGTACTTTGAAAGAGTGATTTTCACGAATGCCAACCAGCCTATTTATAAACCAGACGGATACCAATCACATCATCGAAATATTTCAGAAGAAAATCTCCTCAAAGCGCTTTGTGCCAGTGGCTCCATTCCTTTTTACATGAGTCCGATGATGATGGAAGGTTACGAACATTGGGACGGCGGTGCAGCAGATTATCACATGGCATTGAATTACGCTATTGAAGATGGATTGGTTTTTTTTCCACATTATCGCAGCTTTGTAAACCCTGGTTGGTTTGATAAATTTTGGCCAGGCCGAACAGCTTCTCCTGAAGTTTTGAAAAACACCCTAATGCTCTACCCCACCAAGGAATTCATCCAGCTATTGCCAGAAAAAAAGCTCACAAGTACTGATGATTTTTTCAACCATGATGATGAAACGCGTATTAAAATTTGGAAAGAAGTAAGTGATTTAGGAAAATTACTGGTGGAGGATTTTCAGAAATTATTGGCTGGGAAAGTTGAAGAGAACTTGACTGAATTTTAGTAAAACTATGCTTTCTAATTCGAAAACGCCTCTGTCTCTTTCTGACTGACGAGCAGTGGGTTGACAGGTTTTTCGATAGCTTTATAAATTGCAGCATGAATTTTTCCACGCGTATTCAGCTGGTTTAGTTTCTTATTGTGCTGCGAAGGATAAGTTCTATTGGAAAGGAAAACATAAATCAATTGTTGATCTGGATCTGCCCAAACACAAGTGCCCGTAAAACCAATATGGCCAAATGTGTTTTCTGAAGCAGCACGCGGCAGATTCTGATTTCGACGATAATTCAATTCTTTCATATCAAAACCAAACCCACGTCGCGTACAATTTGGATGTTTGGAGGTATATTCCCTGACCGTCTCAGGCCTTATGTATTGCTCCCCTCCGTAATACCCTTGATTGAGCAACATCTGCATCAAAATGGCCAACTCTTTAGTCGTAGAGAACAACCCCGCATGACCAGCTACTCCTCCGGTCATAGCTGCGCCCATATCATGTACATATCCTTGAATCGTTTGGTGTCTGAAATACCTATCTCTTTCTGTTGGAACAACAGTTTTGGTAGAGATTTTCTTCCAAGGATTAAACATTGTTTTTTCCAAACCTAAAGATTTGTAAAATTGATTTTCGACATATTGATCTATCGATTGACCCGATTGTTTTTCGATAACCTCTCCCAAAAGCTGGAAGCCCAAATCACTGTATCTATATTTTTTAGTTTCAAAAACAGTAGCAGTGTATAAGCGACTTTGCAAAGTATCCAAATATGCATTTTTCATATATAGCCCTTTTGCCACAGGGACTGAAAAACCACCTCTTTGAGTTTTTGAATAAAGATTTCTTAATGGTTTTCGACTACTTTTTCTTTTATGTTGGGTCAGCGTCTTTTTATAATAGGGTATCCAACTTTTCAAACCAGAACGATGTGCCAGAATATCTCTGGTTATCAATCTTTTCTTATCCGTCGTATCTAAATGAGTCAAATAGGTTCCTAAATATTCATTTAATCCAAACTTGCCTTCGTCCTGCAATTTCATCAAACTGATGGTAGAGGAAGCCACTTTTGTGATGGATGCCAGATCAAAAACATCATCCTTCTGTGTCCGATAAGCATCCTTTTTATAGGAATGTTTTCCGTAGGCTTTATTGAAAACAATTTTTCCATCTTTGGCGATAAGCACCACCATTCCTGGAGTGGCTTTGCGCGAAATTGCCTTTTTTGCAAGGGTATCAATCACCAATAATTTTGCTGGATCAATACCGACATCTTCAGGTTGACCATAGCCCATTCTGAAAATTTTATTGGTCGAAACTCCTGTATTGTATTTGAATTTTGGAGAAGCCGTAATTGGCAATCGACCTTTAATTCCAGTCACTCCGAAAAGCGCTTGAGCGGCTAACTCTTGAGCATCCTCATCATCATTATTGGCGACTAAAACATGTTTTTGACTCTCAAAATATTTGAGACAATACGGATTCCCAAAAACCACCAAAACAACTTCGGTATGATTAGAAAGTCGATTTACAAATTCTATTTCTGTTTCCGAAAGTCCCCAATTTTTGCTTGCATAAGAACTCATATCATGGAGCCCAACAATCACCACATCTTTAGACTTGAGCATATCAATTTTTGATTGGAGTTGACTTCCACTCAAGTCTTTGTAACTAAAGTGCTCCATGCTTTTATAATTAAAAAGCATTTTTTGGAATGGAGTAATTGCATTCGATCCTAAACTTACGGTCGCGAAGGTTTTGCCGTCTAACTTTTTAAATGGAATCATACCTCCATCATCCACTGCAAGGGTGAACGATTTGGCAATCAAATCTCTATTCAGGGCTTTGGCCGCTTTTGAATTTAATTCTTCGCTTAGGTTTTTTGGCTCCAACTCTTGTTTCTTGAGCAGGCCAAGTCGATATTTCGAACGTAATATTTTTTTGACTCTGGCATCCAAATCTCGTTGCTTTAGTCTTCCAGATGCAAGTGCTTTATCAATACTTGTAAGAGCAGTCTGGATGTCCTCTGGCATGAGCAACACATCCACTCCTGCCTCCAGCGCACGTACCTCAATTTCTCCAGGTGGAAAATGTTTGGTTACGCCTTTCATCTCCAAGGCATCTGTGAAAACCAGTCCTTTGAAATTCATTTCTTTTTTCAAAAGAACATTAATCACTTTTCGTGAAAGCGTAGTTGGCAAATTAGGTGTGGCGTCCAATGCTGGCACTTTCAGGTGAGCCACCATTACACTCTCAATTCCAAATTGAGAAAGTACTCGAAACGGAAACATCTCCACACTATCCAATCTTTTTCTATCATGCGTGATAACTGGAAGATCATGATGCGAATCTACATCGGTGTCGCCATGGCCCGGGAAATGTTTGGCACAAGCCATGACACCATGATCCTGCATTCCCTTGGCATACATATAACTCTTGGCCGTTACATTAAACGGATCTTCTCCAAATGAACGAGTGTTAATTACTGGATTTTTAGGATTATTGTTAACATCGACAACTGGGGCGAAGTTGATGTGAACGCCCAAACGTCGCATTTGTCGCGCCACTTCTTTACCCATATCATAAATGATGTGATTGTCCTGAATCGCTCCTAGCGTCAATTGTCTTGGATAACTAATTGTCGATTTTTTCAGCCGCATTCCCAGCCCCCACTCAGCATCCATAGAAATCATCAACGGAACATTGGTCATTCGCTGATAATCGTTGGTCAACTTTAGCTGTTTGTCAGGGGTACCCTGAAAAAAGCAAAGTCCGCCAATTCCAAAATCTTTGATTTGTTTTTTTACAAAGTTGATATGATCTTGCCCTCGGTTGGAATGCGCACGTATCATGAACAACTGGCCAAGTCGCTGTTCTTCAGACAATGCATTAAAAACGGAGTCAACCCATTGTTTCTGGGCTACAAGTTGAATTCTTTTTTGTTTTTTGGTAGGTCGCTCAGTCCAGGCCACCAAAGAGATGGCAGCAAAGAAAAAGACATAAATTTTGTAGTCTTTGAAGGACATTTTTCTTTAAAAATTATGCTTGTTTGGCCTTTTTAGCAACAAGGGTTTAGATGGAATTAATGGTGATAAGTAACTGATAAATAGCCCTGTACTTAAAACATTAACTATTTTTAAATATATATTTATTTTTATAATCAATAATCCTACCAACAGGGGTTACAAAATGGTTTGTTATTTCATAATACCGAATAGTTAGATTAAAGGTTGCAATGATATGAAATTTGCTTTGTAGTAGGGGCAATTCTACATTTGTAGTAGGGACAATTCATGAATTGTCCCTACTACCGAAGGCCACATCAATTTCCTCTTCTCATTTCTTGTTCGACGGTTGGATTTATTTGCCGTGCCTTGTTACGAAAAAGATCAGCATTGGCAGCATCACCTGCATGATAATAAGCAGATCCTAAATTGAAAAACGCTTTCGCATTATTAGGTTGCAGTTCTGTCAGCTTTTTGAAAAACGAAATGGCTTGAGTATGATTGCCAGCAATTCCATTGGCGACACCGAGCAGTCTAATCACTTCGGGATCACTTGGATTCATGGAATTGGCCTTCGTGAGGTACTGCAATGATTTGTTTAGGTCTCCTTTTTTCTCACCATAGAATTGACCTGCTTCACGATAGGTAATAGCCAAGTTGTTATTTGCCTCCGAATAGCCCGGATCAATGCTTAGCGACTTGTTGTAATACTGAATGGATTGCTCATAATTCTTGAGATAATTGTGAGCATTTCCAAGTAGCAGATAAGCATTTTTATAATTAGGATGGATTTTTACTGCTTGGTTAAGGTGCCCCACTGCTTTGTTTAGTATCCCATTATTTCTTTGGCCTTCTGGCAATTTACCATAGCGATTGAGCAATTCACCTGCGACTGCATTATTGAGTTTCGCACTATTTTTTGAAGTTTCAATGTCGGTTGTAAACAAAGTGTAATTATCTTTCCAAGCAAAATTTCGATTGACCGTCAATGCTCCAAAAATTAAGCAAATAAGTCCAATCACTAAAGGAGTAATTTTGGTATTAATTTCAGATTTTCCTTTTTGAAAAACCATAGATAATCCTAAAACCAAAAAGAGACAAAAGCCCACCGACGGCATAAACACCAATCGCTCTGCCATATTGGTTCCTACAGGAAAAGCCAAATTGGAAACTACCGAAAGCGTTGATAAATAAAACAAAACGGCATACCCAAGCGGATTTCTTTTAAAAGTAGCCCAAAGTGACCAACCCAATGCGCCAACATAACCCATCAAACTCATTATCACTGATACATCCCCAAATGACATCATATCAATATGCCTAGGGTAATAATCATGCGTCAGTGGATGTGGGATGAAAAGCAATTTTACATAATATCCAAGCGTATAAAAAATCGTGGATAATTCTTCACTTGCCGTAAATGGCACATATCTATCACCCACAACTTTTACAAAAGGGTTATTCATCAATTCGATAGGCGCCTCCCCCATCGACCAACCTAAAATACTTCCTCGAACGACCAAAAAACCAATTGCTGCCAAAACAAAAGGAACGGTTGTTTTAACGATTTCGCCCATTTTTGCTTTGGTAAAAACCCAAAAGGTGATTGGAATGATGGCCAAGAAAGTGATGACATTTTCTTTTGAGAATAAGGCCAAGAAAAATATTCCAACTGCTAAAAAATTGAGCATGGGTTTCTTTTCCTGAAAGCTTTTCAACGCAAAAAATAAAGCGGCTAAACTTCCTAATAGGGCAATGATTTCATCACGTCCTTTGATGTTAGCGACAACTTCTGTGTGGATGGGATGAGCTGCAAAAAGCAAACTGGTACAAAAAGCAATCATTCCTGCATACTCAGGGTTTTTATCAAAATTGAATAAGCGCAGCAACAACCAATATAAAACCAGACTAGTGAGTCCAAACCACAATATATTCATCAAATGACCCATTAAAGGGCTTTCGCCAAAAAGCTCATATCCAATGGCAAACATCACTAAGGTCAGCGGTCGGTAGCGCCCTCCTGAGACCAATTTGGATTTTCCTTCCACTTTAAAAAAACCGAAAAATGTATCTTTTGATAAAATGCCCGGAATACCCGATACCCCATCAGTTGTGTACATATTATCCGTAATCACAATGGAGTCATCTTGGGTATAACCGTTTTTGAGCGTATTTGCGTAAAGCAAAAATGCTACGGCAAAAATCAAGATGGCATGCAGTTTTGTGTTCGACCAAAAAGTATTGGAAGTGGTAAGTGACTGGGCAGGTATTGCTTTTTTAGCAGTTGGTTTTTTCTTTTTCTTACTCATCTTTGAAAAATGATAGAATGATGGAATGTATTGGTCAACTGAGATATTAAGTTATTCACTTATTTCAAAATTCACTCGTTTACTCATTGCTCCATTCACTCATTGCTTTAAGGCATTTCTCGATACATATCCATTTTCAACAAAACACCCAAAAGTAAGGTAAATCCAAGCAAGGAAGAACCTCCTTTGCTAATAAATGGCAGCGGAATACCGATAATCGGCATGAGCCCCATGGTCATTCCAATATTGATAAATACATGGACAAAAAGGATTCCGACCACTCCGTACATATAAACACGAGAAAACTTGGAACGCTGTCGTTCTGCCAAAACGGTAAGGCGATACATCAACAAAAAGAAAAGTAAGATGATACTTGCTGCTCCAATGAATCCTTGTTCTTCACCAATTGTGCAAAAAATAAAATCAGTCGTTTGCTCAGGAACATAATTCAGCTTTGTCATATTTCCTTCCAAAAATCCTTTGCCCTCAAGGCCACCAGAACCAATCGCCATTTTGGATTGAATAACATTATATAATGAACCTTGCGGATCACAAACGCTTGGCCGCAACCAAACATTAATCCTATCTTGTTGGTGTGGTTTCAAAACATTATTGAAAAAATAATTGGCTCCACCTGCAATGGCTCCTCCAATCAAAAGTCCTACAAAAAGAGACATTACAAATCGCTCTCGCTTTGACATCCAATGCACCAATCCAAACATAAACATCACCGCAACATTGCCCATGATGGCTTGCTGTGGATCAAAAAACTCATAATACCAAATGCTAACCCCCGAGATGAGAACTGCAACTGCAGTAAGATGTATTTTATACTCTTTTAGATTATAAGCTAAAACTATGTTTCCAATAAGAAGAATCGCTAAAAGAACAGCCGTATATGGAAAGACCAAACCCGTCAAGAAAAAGATGGTTCCAAAAACTCCCAAAACGTAATAATTGGCAGGCAATCCTTCCCTGAAAAAGGGTATAAAAAAAGCAAGAAAAACTAAAGCCGAACCAGCATCTGGTTGCAACAAAACCAAGAGTAAAGGAATAGATAGAATTCCTATAGTCATCAACTGGCTTCGAGCATCTTTTAAATTGGTGTTGAAATTATTTAGGTAAGCAGCTACTGCCAAACAAGTTCCAAACTTGGCAATTTCAACAGGTTGAAACGAAAACCCTCCGAAGACAAACCAAGATTTTGCACCTTTTATCTCAGATCCGAAAATTAAGACCAAAATGAGTAGAAAGATACCAAAACCAAAAATTAGATAAGCGAAGGTGCGCCAAAATTTCCAATCAATAACAAAAGCCAGAAAAAGTGTAAATAAAGAAACCGCTATCCAAATAGTATGCTTACCAATTGTCGTACTTCCTAAAGAATCAAAAATACCGCTCTCATACCCTTCATTATATCCAACGGTATAAATCATCAACCACCCAATGGCCAATAATCCGAGATAGATAGAGAAAGCAACCCAATCTATTCCATGAACATCTCTTCGATTCCCAGCAAACATAAATTACAATAATTCGGATTTATTGATACGGGCCTGTGCAGTGTATGCCCCAGGATAGTCTCTTTTAAATTCTTTCAATGCTCTTACAGCATCTAATCGAGTACGGTAGGCTCCTGCTCGAAGTTTGTAGTACGGTTTGCTATGTTCCCAATCAACATTCATTGATGGATACAGCGACTCAAATTTACGCTTAGCGGACTCTACCTTTTGGCGATCCGTAGTTGCCAAAAGCTGAATTCTATAACCTGCCAGAACTGTTTGAGCTTTATTATTGGAAATATATTTTCGCATCATATCACCAATCGGATAGTCTTCCTCAATAGCAATGGATTGAGCATTAGCCGATGTGATGCCAACAAAAAGTGAAAGGAACGTGATGAACAATGCATTTCTCATAATAAAACGTTTTCGTAAACGTCGCGAAGATAGGCATTGAAAACCCAAATTACTGTGGATGAGACTGTTTTTCTGAAACGATTTGAACACCAGAAGAAGTACCAATTCTATTTGCCCCAGCAGCAACCATTTCTTCTGCTTGTCGCAAATTTCTAATTCCACCTGAAGCTTTGATTTTCACTTTGTCTCCTAAAATTTCTTTCATCAACCTTATGGTATGAACATCTGCCCCTTCAAACATACCGGTCGAGGTTTTGACATAGTCCACTTCTGACTCAAGGCAATATTTACAAACCTGTGCTATTTCTTCACGCGTGAGTAGCGCTGTTTCCAATATTATCTTAACTACCTTTCCCTTTAGTTGGGCAGTGCGAGTGGTACTTTCAATATCGTTTTTCAAATAATTCCAATCATGATTTTTGATGGCAACTATATTCAAAACAATATCAAACTCATCTGCTCCATCAAGATCCCCTCTTTTGATTTCTTCTACTTTAGCAGCAGTTGTAGAATAACCATACGGATAACCAATAACAGTCCCAACCTTACAATCTGAATTTTCCAACCTTGTTTTGGCGAAACGGACAAAGAAAGGAGGAATGCAAACTAAGTAAAAGCCGTAGGTTTCAGCCTCTTCACATAACTTTGTGATAGTTTGTTCAGTACAATCCGGCTTTAAGTGCGTGTGGTCAATTAATCTAGCAATACTCACTGGGAATCAATAATTTATATAATAGTTAACTTGTAATCTAACTTTCCAATTATTAAACCAATTTTTAACTAAGACTAAAGTTTAACAATTAAAAAATTAAAAAAAATAGGCGCAGGCGCAACGTCAATAGTCCAACTTTCAAAATTATGTTATTTGAAACTACTTTGCAAACAAAATAAATTAAAATGAACTATTGCCAAAGTGGAGAAAGTGAAATACCCAGAGAACAAAGGTCAATCTTTTCTGATACTAGTCGAATGGTTGCATCAGACCCAAGTTTCCGAACCAATCTTTTTTAATTTCAGAATGGTTGCTTTTGGATCTTCAGATCTAAAAACAGCACTGCCTGCTACCAAAACATTAGCACCTGCCTGCAAGATGCTTTCTGCGTTTTGCAGCCCTACTCCACCATCCACTTCAATGTGAGGAGAGAGATTTCGCTTATCGCAAACTTCTTTGAGGTAACGCAATTTAGGGAGTGTTTGATAAATAAACTTCTGCCCTCCGAAACCTGGATTGACTGACATGATGCAAACCAAATCAAGGTCTTCCAATACGTCTTCAATTAAACTGATATTGGAGTGTGGGTTGAGTGCCACACCGGCTTTTGCTCCAGTTGCTTTGATTTGTTGAATGACTCGGTGCAAATGTTTAGTGGCCTCTACATGCACCGTAATTACTTCTGCACCAGCCTCACGAAAAGATTCTACATAACGTCCCGGCTGCTCAATCATTAAATGAACATCCAATGGCTTGGTACAAACCTTACTCATGGTTTTGACAATATTTTGTCCAAAAGAAATATTGGGAACAAACATACCGTCCATAATATCGACATGCAGCCAGTCGGCATCTGATTCATTGATCATTTGCAGGTCTTCTCCTAATTTAGAGAAATCGGCTGCTAAAACGGAAGGGGCAATTAAGTGGTTGTTTCTCATAGTGCAAATTTATAAAGCAGTTGTATTAAAAAGAAAATTCCTACTCCCTCAAAAAGAAAGAGCAGGAATAATTTATACCAAATCAAGGTGTGCATTGAGCGACTCTTCTACTGCATCTGCTACCAAGTGATAGAAATGCTCTGGCTCATTATCCACCTGAACCGCCTCAAGTGCTTTGTAATAACGTAAACGAGAGGGGTTATCGCCTTTCAAATTGGCAATAGTGTAGCCATTACGCAATAAAATTAAGTTCATCACTAAACGGCTTGTACGACCATTTCCATCAATAAAAGGATGGATACTCACTAATCGTTCGTGCATGTCAGCAGCTAAGAGCACT
The DNA here is from genome assembly GCA_937924495.1 of uncultured Saprospiraceae bacterium. Classification (GTDB taxonomy): domain Bacteria; phylum Bacteroidota; class Bacteroidia; order Chitinophagales; family Saprospiraceae; genus JAGQWW01. Next base: position 8,146 of record CALDSS010000108.1, on the reverse strand, counting down.
GGATGCATTTTTCTTTTTTGTTTAGAAAAATGTAGGAAATAATCTTCCATTAATTTTTCAATCAAAAAAGGCTGAGGCGGCACATGTCTGCTACCCGAAATACGAACTGGAACAGAACGATATCGACCAGCATTATCACGGTCAATGCCTCTCAAAATTAAAGCATGTAATTCAAGAAGGGTTCTTTTAGTAAGCCCTTCTTTGTTTTGAACTAACTTAACGACAAAGTCCACTGCATCACCATGATTGATAGCTTCGAGGTGCTCGACCATGGATTTACCGCCTATTGTCAATCCCTCATTCACCACCAAATTAGTTTCCTGCAAAGTGAGCGTATTACCCTCAATTCGATTTGACTCAAAGGTGTATTCAATTTTAAAAAAGTCAAGCATTTTAGCCAATTGAGTAGCATTGAGTGGCTTGTTGGATTGCCACCTTACCTTCAAAGCGTCAATGCGCTCCAACTGCTGCAACAATTCACTGCTCACAGCAGGCACTTCTAATGAACGAGTACTTCGCAAGTATTCTACCCTTGACTCAGCCACCATTAATACTTCAGCTGCCAAATCCTCATTCTCGACTAATTGAATGACCTTTTCGGCCAACCAAAATTTACGCAACTCATCAGCTGGCATATTGTAAATCTGAGCGAAAGCATCTACTTGCTCTGCGGTGGGCAAGCGGTTCCCTTTTTCAAACTTACTAACCAAGGCTTGATCAATTTTGACCATTGCTGCGACTTCCTTCAACTTCCAGTTTTTGAGGTCGCGATTTTCGCGAAGGATGTTTGCAAATGTTTTCATTATCTTGACATTTAATTTCTTGACAAATTTAGTCAATTTATTTGTTCTTTCAAACTCTTTACCCCACAATCAACTCAAATTTTGACTTTTGAAGGGACTATCTTTCTTTTGGCTGCACTAAATAATCTAATAAATCTGTGTGAATGATTGGCTTTCAAACTACATGAATTTAATTTGGAAATATCATTCATAAAAGCGTACTTTTGCGGCTTCTTAGAAATCTGCTATCGTATTTTACGAAAAAGTGGGTATGGTTGAACCATTTTAACATTCTAACAAATGCCTGTAAAAATTAGACTACAAAGGAGAGGTCGTAAAAAGAAACCTTTCTACCACATCGTCGCTGCTGATGCAAGAGCACCACGTGACGGAAAATTCATCGAAAAGTTAGGAACTTACAATCCACTAACTAAGCCAGCAACTATCGATTTAGATAGAGAAAGAGCTTATTATTGGTTGACTGTAGGTGCTCAACCTACTGAAACGATGCGCTCAATCCTTAGATTCAAAGGAGTATTATATCGTAAGCACTTGATGGAAGGCGTGAAAAAAGGCGCTTTGACTCAAGAAGATGCTGACAATAAATACAATGAGTGGATTGCAGCAAAAGATGCAAAAATCGCTGCAAGATTTGAGCAAACTGCTAAAGAAATCAAAGAATATCACGATAGATTGGCGGGTATTGGATACATTCCACAACCTAAAAAGAAAGCTGCAACATTGGATGAGCAGTTAGAAACTGCCAATGAAGAAACTGCTGCTGCGGAAGCAACTATCGAAGAAACTGTTGCGGAAGCTCCTGCTGCCGAGGCACCAGCTGCAGAAGAAGCGCCAGCCGCTGAACCTGTAGTTGAAGAAGCGCCAGCACCTGCTCCTGAGCCAACTCCAGAACCTGTTGCAGAAGCACCTGCGCCTGCTCCAGAACCGGAACCAACTCCTGAGCCTACGCCAGAGCCGGAACCAGTTGCCGAAGCACCTGCTCCTGAGCCAGAACCAGAGCCTGCTCCTGAACCAGTTGTAGTAGCTGCTGCTGCGCCTGTGGCAGATGCAAAACCAGACGATTTAACTAAAATTGAAGGTATCGGTCCAAAAATCAAGCAATTATTGATTGATGGAGGCATTCCAACTTTTGCCACATTAGCTGCTACACCTACTGAAAAGGTAAAGGAAATCTTAGTTGCTGCTGGTTCAAGGTATCAGATGCACAATCCGGCTACTTGGGGACTTCAAGCTCAAATGGCTGCTGACGGCAAATGGGACGAACTTAAAAAATGGCAAGATGAATCAGATGGTGGAAAGCCAATTGATTCAAAAGCCAAAAATGAAGAAGAATAGATAAAAACGGTTAACGGTTGACGGCCGCTTCACTGACGAAGGACGGAAACCAATTTTCGAAAAGTTCGAAAATACCGATTTTGATATTAAGATTTTTGTTGCTTTAAAATAAGGTTAAACAAACCTACTTTCATGAGCCAAACCGCTACCAAAGGTTTGGCTCATTTTCTTTTCAGTCTATTGATAACCAAATTCATGGGGTTTATAACGAAATGCTCTAAATCTTCTTAAGTGCATGGAACTTCTGAGAATAGTGCCGCCAATCGGAGTTCTTGTTGCACCACTCAGATCGTCTCACGAGCGGCCTTTTATAAAAACTACTAATTTTTTTGGTTCTAAGTACAAATACTGTGGAAGTTATGAAAAACGAAATCGAGAAATCGGGAGATCGAGATTTCGGGAACAAAACACCTATCGAAATCTCGATTTCACGATTTCTCGAAAATCTTTGATGAAAAAAATTTAGATTTTGTGCTCCACGACTTTTTTCCAAGAACAATTTTTTTTTAGACAAACAACTTCATGGGTTGGTTAAGCGAAAAAAAAATTCTATTCTATCTTTGCCGCAAATTTTCAATCCATGCCGAAAAAGCAAACCGTCGGACTCATTTGCGGAGGAGTCAGTCCTGAACACGAAGTGTCTTTCAACTCTGCTCGAAATATTTACAAAGCCATCAATCGAAAAAAATATTTGGTAGAAGTTATTGGTGTTTCTCGCACCGGTCAATGGCAACATTTGTCTGAAAAGACATTAATGAAAGTGGTGAGTTTGGACAAAAAATTAGGACGGCTGCTCAGCCTGACGCCTGGACAAGAAAATCCAATTGGCTATAAATCTGGCAAAAACAATTTTCCGAAAATCGATATTGTTTTCCCCATCACTCATGGCCCGATGGGCGAGGATGGGAAATTACAGGGTTTGCTTTCAATTTTGGATTTGCCTTATGTGGGGCCCGACACCTTGGGCGCCTCTGTTGGAATGGATAAGGATTTTACAAAACGAATTTTGAAAGAAGGTGGCGTCAACGTCTCTCCCGGAGCGGTTCTATTCAAACACGAAAAGCCTAAATATCAAGAACTAATTAAAGCATTTGGATTACCGCTTTTTATCAAACCTGCTAATATGGGCAGTAGCATCGGTGTTTCTAAAGCTGATAATTTGAAAGAATTAAAAACCGCTATTAAAGCCGCTTTTCAATTTGACTATAAAATTTTAGTAGAAAAAGCCATCGTCGGAAGAGAGATAGAAACGGCTGTTTTGGGCAACGTCGAAGATGTCCAAACCTCTGGCGTTGGCGAGATAGTTATGGAAAAAGGATTTTATGACTACGAATCAAAATACCTGTCACCTGATGCCGCCAAAGTCGTCATTCCTGCCAAAGGTGTAAATAAAAAAGACCTCAAAAAAATAAAGGAAACTTCCATCAAAGCCTATAAACTTTTAGGATTGGAAGGACTCTCCAGAGTCGATGTTTTCTTGACACCTGACGGGGAGGTTTTTGTCAATGAACCCAATACACTTCCTGGTTTTACCAATATTAGCATGTATCCCAAATTATGGGAAGCAGCCGGTATTGGTTATTCTGAACTGATAGATAAATTATTGACTTTGGGATTGGAGCGGCATCGTAGAACACAGTCGTTTCAAACCATTCGATAATTAATAAAACGCTCGATTCTTAAAAGGAATCAAGGCCAAAATCACCGCTGGCATATAAAGACTTTTGCGTGTCATCACATCTCCAGTAAGTAGGCCCACTGCACCATTTTTTTGTTTGGAATTGGATTGACCAAATACCACATCATCAGCATGGCCAAGCTCCATTCCTGATTCTACAAGGTCAAATACCTTTTTCGGTAAGAAAAAAGAACCAGTTTTCGCTTTTCCCGAAAGGGAACCTGAAAGCACATAAATCCAAGCAAAGGTCTCTCCCTCTCCTTTGAATTTTTCGATACCTCCTTCCACTCCTACCCAAAAATCCGCATCGGGCTTTTCCTTTTGAGCATGATTGGCTCTATTGATCGCCCCTTGCAAGGTTTCCTCATTGGTCATAGGTTGCTCAGACACTCCAGAAGCAACCTTAACTCCCTCAAAATCAAATGATTGCGCTGGAAACATCTGCTCAAAACCTGCTCTAACTGCTTCGATCTTCACTGGATTTTGAGAGGCGATTATCACTTCTATTAACTTATTTTTCATACGACAAAATTCGTTAAATTTTCCAAATCTGTGAAAAAATGGGGGCGGAATAGTAATTTTACCATCCATCTATACCTGAAACATTCTACCCAATATTACATTAAAGCACTATATCATAATTTAATAAAATGAAACGTATCATATTTATAGGTTTTGCTATTGTAGCACTTACAATTTCATGCAAACAAAGAGAAACCAAAAGTGCGCTAAAGCATGGTGATGTCTTGAAGTCTTCTATCGAAAATTTTGAAAAAGATAGAAAGAAACTCTCTACCAAATTGGTAGCAAGTCTTGAACAAGCCCAAAACGATCTGACTGCCGAAGATCCCGATCTTCCAAAAGCATCAAAGGATTTTGAAAAGGACTGGAATTCGATCATGAAGCGATACAATGATTTGCAGAAAGGTTTTGATAAAGTTGGAAAAAGTTCAGAAGCCTATTTTGCAAAGTTGGATGAGTTGAGTAACAATATCAACAAGGAATCACTTCGTAATGAAGAATTGGCCAAAAATCAGACATTGAAGCGCAAGTGGGATACTTCCTACCAAGAGGCAAAAGTTAGTGTAGATAAAATTACGGAAGTACTTGAAGCAGGTAATGATTTCCACATGGTTTTGGTGGCCAGTTCTATTCGCCAAAAATTGGAACAAAATGTAGATGAATTAAATATCATCGCTCAGCAAGCAAAGGCACTTTTGGGTGACCTTGAGGCTTTTACTCAGGCTGGGCGCGAATTAGTCGAAGGATAATTTAGTTAATTGAGTTGATTAGTTAATTAAGTTGAATTTCTAAATTAACTAATCAACTTAATCAACCAACTCCTCACTCTTAAAACAAAAACTTACACTCCCATGAAATTCCCTCCTATTCTATTCATTGCCATGCTATTTTTGTCGTGTAGCAAGGACTTTAATGATTGTATGCTCATTTGCGGACAATATGATGGCATCACAAAAGTTACAATTGCAAACGCTGGTAATGCTGGTCAAGACTTAGCAACCAAAAACGAAAGTGTTTTATTTATAGAACAATCAGGCGAACAATTCAAAATCGACAATTTGACCTTTTCCTTAGATAAAAATGGTGAATTTGTGGCTTATGATACGCCAGAAGGAAAAGTAAAAGTTTTCGTAAAATGGGAAACTAACACCTTGATCTTAGAGGAAGATTTCGGCAATGATCGAACTTCTGTCTTTGAAGGCGTTAAAGTAAATTAAGTTCAGTAAGTTGATTGAAATCAACTTAACTAACTTAGTCTCTCAATCAACTCACTACATGAAAAAACTTGGATTGACCCTCTTGAGCCTTTGTGCGCTGCTGACGCTCGCAGCACAAACAGCCACCATTACAGGAAACATCACTGATGGCTCTACCGGACAACCTATTGACCTTGCAGCAGCATTTATTAAGGCTGAAAATATCCTTTCAGAAACAGATCAAAGTGGAAGATACGCCATCGAAGTTCCTGCCGGAGAAGCTTTTGAATTAGGCTTTTCGCGGATTGGATATAAAGAAACGGCCGTGATGATCAAGCCAATGAAAGCAGGCACCACTCGTCAAATTGATGTGCAATTGGTTGCTTTTGAAAGTGGTTTGGAAGTGGTTGTTACCGAAAGTAGAATTGAAGATGCGGGCATCGTTCGCGAAAATATGGAGCAACTAAAACTCATTCCTTCCACTACCGGAAACTTAGAAAGTTTGTTGCCAAGTATTGCACTTGGTGTTAGTTCAGGAACAGGTGGGGAGTTGAGTTCTCAATACAATGTACGAGGTGGAAATTATGACGAAAACCTCGTTTATGTCAATGACTTTGAAATCTACCGTCCTCAATTAATTCGTGCTGGACAGCAAGAAGGTTTGACTTTCGCCAATATGAATATGGTGCGCGATCTCGTCTTTTCCTCTGGCGGTTTTGAAGCGAAGTACGGAGACAAATTATCGAGTGTTCTGGACATTCGATACAAACGTCCTGATAGTTTGCGCGCCTCTCTCGAAGGTAGCTTGTTAGGAGGTGCGGCCAATGTAGAAGGCAGTTTCAAACTCAAAAAAAATAGCCCGAACAAATTACGATACCTTATCGGATCACGTTATAAAACGACTCGTTATTTACTCGGAACTTTGGATGTAACGGGTGAGTATTTGCCCGACTTTTATGATGTGCAAGGGTACTTTACTTATGATTTCAATCGCGATTGGCAGTTGGGTGTTTTGGCCAATTATAACCGAGCAGAGTACCGTTTTATTCCAGATCAAAGAAGTACTGGTTTTGGATTAATCAATTTTGCATTGCAGCTTTTTTCTGATTTTGAAGGCCAAGAGATTGATGATTTCACGATGGGCATGGGCGGTGTTTCGCTCACCTATTTGCCTGACAGAAAGAACAATCCATTGTTCATGAAATTCCTTGCTTCTTCTTTTCAAATTTTAGAAAATGAGCGATTTGACATCATTGGAGATTATGCTTTACGTGAAGTAGAAAGTGCTTTGGGAAGTGATAATTTTGGAAACACCATTCGACAATTGGCTGAAGGCACTCAGCACCAGTATGTTCGCAATACATTATTCTCACGGGTTACCAATTTGGAGTTTAAAGGAGGTTTGGAAATGGAGGTAGAAAAAGGTGATTTGAATAAGTCTATGACTCACTTTTTCCAATGGGGAGTGAAGTATCAACACGAGTTTATTGATGACCAAATCAATGAGTGGGAACGATTAGATTCCGCTGGTTATTCTTTGCAATACGACAGTTCACAAGTTCTGCTAAATGAAGTCGTAAAATCTCAAAACGAACTTTCATCCAATCGAATCAGTGCCTACGTTCAAGATACTTATACTTGGCAAAAAGATAGTGTAGCAGAGTTTAAATTATCAGGTGGTGTCCGTGCCAATTACTGGGATTTGAATCAAGAATTTAATATCACTCCACGTTTTCAATTTTTATATAAATCATTGAAGCCAGACAAAAAAGATATCGCTTATCGATTGGCTGCTGGTTTATATTATCAGCCGCCATTTTATCGTGAATTAAGAAACACGGCTGGCCTAGTCAACACCAATACTTTGGCTCAAAAATCAGCGCACATCGTTGGGGGGTTCACCTATGATTTTTTAATGGGAAAGAAAAATCCAGTTAAATTTAGATTGATTGGAGAGGCGTATTACAAACAATTGTGGGATATCGTCAGCTATGAAATTGATAATGTAAGAATTCGATATGCCGGAGAAAATGATGCTACTGGATACGTGGCTGGGCTGGATTTGCGAATTAATGGAGAGTTCGTTCCTGATGCAGAATCTTGGGTCAACTTCTCGATACTTCGTGCGCGTGAACGCCTGAATGACGTTCAACATAAGGTACGTGAAGTGGGTGACTCCACTGGTACGGATGTCAATTTCGTTCCTCGCCCTACAGATCAGTTTTTCACCATGTCCATGTTTTTTCAAGATTATTTGCCTCGAAATAAAAACTTCAAAACACACGTACAATTCACAGTCGGAACTGGCCTACCCTATGGTCTTCGTGGCAATAATGAGGTTTATCGAAATACTTATCGCTTCTCTCCTTATCACCGTGTTGATATTGGTTTTTCCTTTTTACTTTGGGACGAAAGTAGAAAAGCAAGACGACCAAAACATTGGCTGAGATTCACGCGCAGCAGTTGGTTAAGTCTCGAAGTTTTCAACTTGATGAAAGTTCAAAACCAAGCAAGTACTACTTGGATAAAAACTATTTTCAAACAGCAATATGCTATTCCTAATTATTTGACAGGAAGGCGGATTAATTTGAGGTTACGAATGGATTTTTAAA